>CAZYTI010000833.1:0-2911 GCA_964650065.1 uncultured bacterium | reverse complement strand
AGAAATTATTAATATTATTTATGTGACACAATAAAATCTTATCTCCCCTCTGTGTCCTCTCAAATGATTAATCGTGCTACCATCTTTTAATTTTTCAACACAGAGTTTTTCTCTGTGACCTCTGTGGTTTCATGTCTTTCTCTCTTTTTTCATAAAATTTTTGACGCTGCCCCACGTTAATCCTGTCAAAAACTTAATCCGATATCAACTTTCTCAATTCACTTAATAACTGTATTGCTTCCAAAGGTGTCATGTTGTCGACGTCAATGGTTTTCAGTTTGTTCCGGAGTTTTTGTTCTTCCTCTGCGAACATATTCATTTGGGGTTCGGCCACTTTCATGGGCGCGTGTTTGCCCAGGGCGAGTTTGGGCAATTCGTTTGGTGTGAGTTCGTTGGCTTCCAGGTTGTGTAACACCTCTTTTGCCCTCTCGATAACATCTCCGGGCAAACCCGCAAGACGGGCTACCTGAATACCATAAGAATGATCACACCCTCCAGGAACGATTTTACGTAAAAATACGATGTGATCTCCCCATTCTTTTACAGCAACGTTATAGTTTTTCACCCTGGGCAGAATCAAGGCCAGCTCGGTTAGTTCATGGTAATGTGTCGCGAACAGGGTTTTGGCCTGAATCCGTGTGTTATTGTGGAGATATTCTGCCACGGACCAGGCAATGGAGAGACCATCGAAGGTGGATGTTCCCCGACCGATTTCGTCCAGCAGGATGAGGCTCCTGGTTGTGGCATTATTTAAGATGTTGGCCGTTTCGTTCATCTCTACGAGAAATGTGGACTCACCTCCGGCGACGTTATCCTGGGCACCGACGCGTGTAAATATGCGGTCCACGATGGATATTTTTGCCGAAGTCGCCGGTACAAAACTGCCAATCTGGGCCAGGAGTACGATCAATCCCACTTGCCGAATGTAGGTCGATTTTCCTGCCATATTGGGCCCCGTAATGATCAGTATCTGGTTTTCTTCATTGTCCAGGGTGACGCCATTGGGTATAAAAGGTTCTCCTGGGGTTAGCAATTGTTCCACTACAGGGTGCCTTCCCTCCTGGATGATGATTTGATCTCCCTCACTTACACCGGGTTTGACGTAACGATATTCCTCTGCTAAAGTGGCCAGCGAAAGAAGACAATCCAGATTTCCGATGTTACTTCCATTTTCCTGTATGATTTCTCCAAAATCTGCCACAAAGATTCGGAGTTCGTCGAAGAGTTTGTGTTCCAGGGAAGCGATTTTTTCCTCGGCGTTTAGGACTTTCTCTTCCATCTCTTTAAGCTCAGGTGTGATGAAGCGTTCTGCATTGACCAGGGTCTGCTTTCGAATATAGTCGGAAGGAACCTTGGATAAATGGGGTTTGGTCACCTCGATGTAGTAGCCGAACACTCTATTGTATCCCACTTTAAGGGAAGGAATATTCGTCTTTTCTCTTTCGGTTTTCTGCAATCGGGCGATCCAATCCTTTCCTGAAAAAGCGATGGTCCGTAGTTCGTCCAGGTCTTTATTATACTCCTCCCGGATGATGCCGCCCTCTTTATAATTGATGGGGGGATCGTCGATCAGCGCTTCAAACACGCGTTCGGTTACCTCCTGACACGGCTGCAGATGTTTTTCTATATGGACGATGAAATCCGAGGTCATTTCGGCCAGAGACGTTTTTATTTCCGGTACAATGAGAAGCGTTTTGCTAAGAGCGAAGAGATCCCGAGGGGTTGCCCGTCGTGTAACGACTTTGGTAATGAGCCTTTCCAGATCTCCCACATTTTTAAGGAGATTGCCCAGTTTTGTTCGAATGTCCCGATCTGCAACCAGTTCCTCCACACCATTTAGGCGTTGGCGGATGGGTTCGATTCGATTTAAGGGTCTGGCCAGCCAGGAGGAGAGGGCTCGGCCGCCCATGGGCGTCCGTGTCCGGTCGATGATGGAAAGCAGGGTGCCCTCGTTTCCGCCGGCTATCATGGATGTGGTGAGTTCCAGGTTTCGCCTCGTTGCTGCATCCAGATTCATGAAATCACCACTGTCATAATGGTTCAATCGACGAAAGTGGGACAGTTCGGTTTTTTGTGTTTCCTGGAGATAATTCATGATGGCCCCGGCCGCCGATATACCGGCATCCAGATCTTCACACCCAAAGCCTTTGAGCGATGTGGTTCCGAAATGTTTGGTTAAAATTTCTATACCGTAGTCTTTACCGAAGATCCATCCATCCCGCTTGGTGATGACCGGCATGATGCCTGTCATTTGGATTTTTTCTTCGATCTCCCTTACCTGATTTTCGGGCATGAGAATTTCAGAGGGTGAGATGGATTGCAGTTCTTCAATAAGATGATCCCGGGTGAATTCTGTCACGATGAATTCCCCGGTGGACATATCGGCCGATGCCAATCCACAAATTTCGTCGGAGATAAAAATGGCAGAAAGGAAATTATTTTGTTTGGCCTCCAAAAGGTTTTCTTCTGTAACCGTTCCCGGTGTGACGACCTGAATGACTTCCCGTTTCACTATCGTTTTAGCCAGTTTGGGATCTTCCACCTGTTCGCAAATTGCCACCCGGTGACCCGCCCGAATCATCTTGGCCAGATAACCGTCTAAGGCATGGTGGGGAAAGCCGGCCAGGGGAACATCTCCGGCCTTACCATGGCCTCGGGAAGTCAACGTGATGCCCAATACTTTGGCACCGACTTTGGCATCCTCGTTGAACATCTCGTAGAAGTCCCCCATACGAAAGAATACCACCGCATCCCTGTGGTTGGCCTTGACGGCGTTGTACTGGCTCATGAGGGGGGTTTCGGTCCCTTTGGTTTTTGATCTACTGGTCATATGTCCAAATGATTGGGTGTGATGGTTGAGGCACTCTATCGTATGAAAATAGCCAGAAATCAGGAAAAAAACAAATTTTTT
>CAZYTI010000832.1:0-2912 GCA_964650065.1 uncultured bacterium | reverse complement strand
ATTTTTAACGGATGGCTGTGGCGCAACATTAGCATGCGGAAGTGCAATTACGGAACTCGGAAAAGGAAAAACGTACTCTGAGGCGAAATCCATCGATGTTCTCAGTCTCCTTAAATATTTGGATGATCTGCCGGCATCACACGAGCACTGTGCAATACTGGCTGTTCATACACTTCAAAAAGCTTTGAAAGATCTGAAGCCGTTTTAGATAAATACTTTGATTTTTAATAGATAAAGAGAAAGGAGGCAAATCATGCCTGGAGGAGATGGATCAGGTCCTGATGGAAAAGGACCTGGAACCGGGAGAGGTTCTGGAATGGGAAAAGGAGGTGGAGGTAAAGGACGGGGGGGAGGCAACCGACCGGATTCGGGTCCGGGAGGGAAATGCATATGTCCAAAATGCGGTGCTAAGTGGCCGCACCAGGCTGGCAAACCCTGTTATGGGATTGTCTGTCCGGAATGCGGATCCCAAATGATGAAAGAATAACTGCGTATTTCAATGTGGATTGCCATCACATCAAAGGGCACGAAATTGAATGCCGAAGTTGATCCTCGCTTTGGACGATGCCGGTATTTTATCCTCTATGAATTGGAAACCGGCAATTTCAAAACGCGGAAAAATCCGTACACAATTTCACTGAAAAGGGCTGGTATCCAGGTTGCCAAGAAGGTCATCGAAGAAGATGTTAAAGTTGTTCTGACAGGATATGTTGGCCCAAATGCGTTTGAGACACTATCGGAAGCAGGAATTAAAGTGTATACCAACATCTCCGGAAAAGTGACAGATGCTGTGCTTCAATTTATCGGTGGAATGCTGACCTCAAGTTCAGTTCATTCGGTGAAGGAATATTTCGGTTTGATGATCCCAGAGGAAAATTCCGCCGATAATCATTAGCTATGTCTCGACAATACCCGTTTTTAAATCGGGACTGTAGGATATTTTTAAGTAAATCAGGAAATGACAAATGAAACTATTTCTCGATTGTATTCCATGTGCGATAAACAACTATTTAAGACTGATAAAAACTGATATTGTACCAAATGATGTAAAGGAGCCGTTCTTACGAAGACTGTTGAAGTTCTTTTCTGAAGAGGATTATAATCAATCACCACCCGTTTTGGGACAAAAAATGCATCGATTATTACGTGAATTTTCCCAAAACCCGGATCCCTATTATGAAATAAAGCAAAAATATAATCGAATGATGATGGAAAAATATCCTCGTTTTTTGAAACTTTTAAGCGATTCCTCAGATTCCTTTGATGCTGCCATGCGTCTGGCCATTGCCGGCAATGTGATCGATTATGGTTCACATCACCGGTTGGATGTAATGGATACGATTCAGCATGTGATGGATGCAAAATTAGCAATAGACGATTCAAAAAGACTAAGAGAAGATCTGGCGTCTGCGGAGACTGTACTCTACATTGGCGATAATGCCGGTGAGATTGTTCTGGATAAGATGTTCTTGGAAATCATGAATCACCCAAACGTATATTTTGCCGTCAGAGGCAGACCGGTCATCAATGATGCAACAACCGAGGATGCGGTTCTGGTGGGAATTGACCGGCTTGCAGAAATCATTACTACTGGAGATGATGCTCCCGGTGTTATTTGGGAAACTTCTTCCCAAGAATTTAAGAATATTTTTAAGAAAGCGGATGTCATTATTTCCAAGGGGCAGGGCAATTTAGAGGGATTGATAGACATTCCCCAGAACATCTATTTTTTATTGGTCACGAAATGTCGTTTGATTTCTGAACACATCGGTGTGGATGAAAAAGATTTTGTTGTAATGAAAAGAAATCGTCGTGCGGGATAAAGAAGATAAAACTTATCAATTCGTTTGAGATAATAGAATATAAGCTGGACCTTGAGATGATAAAAATTATGCGAAGGAGATTACCTGATGGGAAAATGAGTTCTGCGGAAATGAATAATTAAAGACTTGACATTGAGGGTATTTTTTTCTATATTTGTTATGAGCATATGCTCATAATTATTGAGATCCAAGAAATGGATGCGTGATTGAGGAGATATATGCCACGTCCAAAAAAATGTCGTTGGATCAGTTCACAACCTGGTGTGACCTATTTCAAACCCAGGGGCATCCCAATGCGGGAACTGGAAGAAGTTTGTTTGGAGACGGATGAACTTGAAGCAATGCGATTGGCAGATTGGGATTCGCTGAGTCATGAACAAGCCGCGGAGAAGATGAACGTTTCAAGGGCTACTTTTGGAAGGATTGTTGCCAAGGGCCGAAAAAAAGTGGCCGATGCATTGGTACATGGTAAAGCGATTCGCATTGAGGGAGGCGAAGTCGATCTGCGACCTCCCATGCCTCATTTTGGTGACCCGGGAGGACGCCACAGATGGGGAATGAGGCCAAGGTAATGAATGATGCTTTTAAAGATATCTATATCATTTAACTAAGAATAGGAGGAAAAATCATGCCACGAGGAGACGGAACAGGACCCATGGGTATGGGTTCAATGACAGGCAGGGCAGCTGGATTTTGCGCCGGTTACAGTATGCCCGGATTTTCAAATGCCTATGACGGTCGATTCGGCCGTGGAATGGGTTGGGGGAGAGGACGAGGGATGGGAGGGTGGGGAGGTTCTCGATTAGGCCTCCCATTCATGCAACCGGTTCAGGATGCGGTTCCCTATGGTCCCGTTTATTCCAAAGAGCAGGAAATAGAATTGCTCAAGAATCAGGCAAAAGTGATGGAAGATCAAATGGACGGGATTCAGCAACGTATCTCTGAATTGGAGAGTAAATCGAAAAAAGAACAGTAATATCCTCCCCGTGGATCCCGATGCTTCCCAAGAAGCATCGGGATCCACGAAATTTAAAGGAGATCTGAATTATGCCAACATACGAATATGAGTGTGATTCCTGCGGGCATCGA
>CAZYTI010000831.1:0-2919 GCA_964650065.1 uncultured bacterium | reverse complement strand
ATAATTTAATGGCACCCAATCCCACCAGTTCATTGCCCCATATATCGGTGCCGATGCGATCTCTGTCGGTGATGAATACGATATCATTGAGTATATCGACAAAGGGCTCATCGTCATGAGCATCGCCTCCAACCAGGTCCGCAATCCAGAAGGAAAAACTCGTTTTTGATAGGCGTTTGGTGCCATCATTCTTGATGTCGTTGATGAAAAAAACGGCATCGCTGATGAGAATCTGTGACCAGGCAAAAGCCCGCACATCCATGAGGAGCCCCAGACCACCACGAGAAAAGTCCGTTTCATCGGGAAAATAATTGAACCGGTCGTAAAAATCATCGGAAGCCCGATAGTACATCTCCTGGTCCGCATTAAACTGGTTTTTCCCGAAAAAACCGTTCCAGGAACCCACCCAACCGGGATCTACGGGATCCTCCCGCTTGTCGAGCCATCCGCCGTCTGCCGCCCTCGGCCACGTCTCAGGATCATCGCTGCGGGCGATCTGGTCACCGTCCGGATTCAGGAATCCCGGAACGGGTTCGAAATTCCAGGAATCGCCTTCGGGGCTTTGCTTGAAACTGGGCACTTCCATGATCGAAATAGTTTCACCATCTTCATTTGTGACCTCTGCCGCCAGCCAGAGGTGAATAAAATAGATGTGTTCACGCCGGGTGTTCTTGGGCCATTCAAAGGCCCAGTCCGTCACCTCGTTCCCCCCGGTACCTGCAATCCCATAATTGTGAACCGTGACCCGGACGTTGTTACCATCCAAATGGGAACTCCGGCGGAACTTTTCGTCTCCCCGGTCATTGGAGGGAACATGGTCGCTCACCTGGGCGAAACCCATGCCGATGCGAAACACCAGGTGAAGACAGACAACGACCTGCCAAACACTTTTCATTTTCATTGACTGCATGTGACTCAACTTGTTTCTTTTCATAGTTCTTTTACCATTTTTAATGAATGTTGATTTTGGTGCCGATCTGAATGCGTCTGGGTTGAGAATAAAACTCCGGCCGTACGAACCAGGTTGGATCGGCCATAAATGCCTGGGTCATTTGCAAGGTATAGTCGGCATCCCCGGTATCTCCAAAGACATTGACCGGATTCTTGGTATCCAGCAGGTTGAAAATTCGGACGAAGAGTTGAAGGTCGGTGGGTCCTAATTTGAAATTCTTATAGGCAGTCAGATCGATTGTTAGCAGATCCGGTTTTCTCCGGCTGTTTCTTCTCAGTCCGGATAAAACATTCTGTCCCGTGCGGGTTCCCGGGATCATGGTGGGTGTATAAGGTTGTCCCGAATTCAATCGTGAAAGCAGGCTGATCCCCCAACTTTCACCTCCGTAGAAAAAGCTGGCGTTCAAGGAATGTCTCTGATCCCAATTCAGGGGAGTTAGAATACGCGTCGGTTCATCACCGCCTAATTGTGCAAAAAATTCCTGGGCGGGATCGGAATTCGTCCCTTCCACGATCTGGTACGTATAATCGACATTGAATGCGAAATTTTCTGCGTAAATCTTATCTACGGCTAATGTGATTCCCCGCACATTGGCAAAATCCCGGTTGATAAACGTCCCGTAAAACACACCCCCCACTGTGGTCGGAACGGGCTGGCCCGTAGAAATCCAGTCTCTGATATCGCGGTAGAATCCGGTCACATCCACTGATATATATTCAGACAACTGCTGCTTCAAGCCCAACTCATACATGGTCGTCCGTTCAGGCTTCAAATCCGGATTCCCAAAGGGCCCCTGTATGCCCGATGCACTGGTCACTTTGAGTTGATCCTGGACATACAACAGCGAATACTGGGGGACCTGTTGGAAAATACCGTAGGAGAAATGTATCACGCCTCGCTCGGTAATGGGATAGGCAACACCCAATCGGGGACTCAACTGGGTTTTCAAACTTGTCTCCTCCCACCAGAATGCCTCCCTTTCCTTCAGTGTATAACTATTTGCATCCGTCTGTTCCTCCAGACTGATAATCCCATCACCGTCCAGATCCTTGTAGATGTGCTGGAGTTTAAAAGGATTGTACACGTTGGGATCTTCAGGATCAATAGGCAAATTCCCATTTGCATCGAACAGATCGAAACGCAATCCCAGATTGATGATCAAACTCTCGTATTCAATTTTATCCTGAATGTATGCGGCAAATTTAAAAGGATTACGTGTAAATTCATGATGTGCTGTGGTCTCAATGGACCGGATATCGGGTTCAAAGGGCTCAATCTGCTGGCCACTTTCATCATCCTTGGGGACCAGTGTGATATTGTTGTAATAAACTTCATCAAACTGCAGGTCAAAACCCGTTTTCACCTGATGCCGTCTGGTCACCTGACTCGTCAAGTCCCATTTCAGGATGCGGCTCCGGGAATTACGTTCGAACCTACCCAGATCCGTCCCGGCTTTGGAGAACTGCAGGGATCCCGTACTGAGAGAATCCGGATGCACGTAACGTTCGTCAAAGGGATCTTCATACAATCGGGAAAATAGCTCGTTGTATTTATATGCAAAAGTGAATTCATGGAAAGTCGTTCTACTCAAAACATGTGTGAATTTCGAAATCACACTGATACCCGCATTCTCATCTCCCCGGTCCCCATAGGGATTCATTCTAAACCAATGATCGTAAAACCGCCGCTTCTCGGTACTTCCCAGGACATCGATACGTAATTTGAAGGGTCTTGCAATGGTCCATTCCAGAGAGGCCTGCCCACTCCACCGTTCGCGGGGATTCATAGCCACAGCACTGCTGTCACCAAACACATTCACCGTATCACCGTTCACGATTTCGGCCCGGCCCTGGGGACTGTATGTATTGACCCCATAGAGCCACCCGTCGTCTTTGTGTCTTCGTCCTGTCACGAAAAAGGACAGTTTATTATTAATGATGGGTCCGCTTAAGGATGCCTGTAGATTA
>CAZYTI010000830.1:0-2929 GCA_964650065.1 uncultured bacterium | reverse complement strand
CCCCCGTCTTATCCCATCCTGATCGAATTTTAAGGGTCAGGGGAATGGAAACGGCTTTTCGAACAGCTTTAATAATGTCGGCGGCGAGTTTGGGTTCTTTCATCAGGGCTGCGCCGGATCCGGATTTTAAAATTTTTTTCACCGAACAGCCGAAATTGATGTCAACGATATCTGCCCCAGCAGCTTGTACCCTTGCCGCTGCATCAGCCATGACCAGAGGCTCGGACCCGAAGACCTGAACGGAAAGAGGCTTTTCTTCCGGTGTGCTGTGCATTAATTTGATTGTTTTTAAGGAATTGTATTCCAATCCTTTGGCGCTGATCATTTCGGAGCAAACCAGGCCGCATCCGGCTTCCTTGGCCAGAATTCTTAAAGGAAGATTTGAGATACCGGCCAACGGCGCAAAAACCGTTATGTTTTCCAGGGTGAGATTTCCGATGGTTAATTTATTCGGATACATCAACCTATTTTTAACCTATCATTACAGTATATTAGGGGTTTGGGTGCGTATATCGGCGTATATCATATCATATCATGCACCCTATTTGCACCCTGATTTGATGTTTGAGAACTAAAGTAAACCAGAACCTTGTGGTTGTCTATGGTGTCGTGCAACGTGATACACATGATTTTTCTGCAATACCCATGTTATATATCAGGTTTCAGTCTGAGTCCTTGAATGATAATATCACAAACTCGTATATTAACCATTTTCGTACAATTTGGATCGGTGACCTATTTAGAATAAACTGGAGATATGAACATGACTCAATGTCATTAAAAGAATTTAAGTATATTTAGACGGAAAAAATCGCAGCCGAAAAAATTGAAACTGGGATCTAAGTTAATTTTAGGTGACAACCGCATGAAGAAGGCGAAACATCTGATACTGGGTGCTGCTTTCTTTTCAATTGCTGTAATCGCTGGAGAACATGAATATAGATTTCGGTCTCAGGAAATAATTCACTTTAAAACCTCATTGTTAAACCAACATTTTGCAGCGTATTTAGCCAATTTTCGGGTGTGCCAATATCAAAAATGGGTTCTGAAAGCAATAGTCCCTTTACGCCTCTTTCCCAGAGTAGTCGAAAAATTTCGTTATCATCCAATTCTTTAGACTTTTGCATAGATTTGTGAGTTGTCTTATCAGCAACATAAGTCAATCCATCATCGAGTATATAACGCCCATTGCCATAACCAACTTCCTGTTTGTTCCTTTCGTTATAAAATCCATGGACCTGATAACTATTTTCCTGCTTCATTTCTATTTCTAACATAGCCTGGCGACGATTTTGCTTGCGGTTGCTAATGCCGAGCCAATTTCCTGAAGTCATTTTATAGGCTTTAAGCAATTGGACCAATCCGCCATCAACGGGATGGATTTCATCCGGATAAATTACAGCAGTTGGATTATCTTTTATCCATTCTTTCGCACATAGCAGAGCATCGGCTACGCCACCTGGAAATGGTTGGAAAAACCACCTTACATTTACCCTTGGATGTACTAATTTCCAAACCTCCTCTGTATAGGTTTTGATTAGTTGTTTTTTCTCATTTATTATTATGCCTATCTCGTCGATTCCAGCCGTAACAATTTCTTCTAAAGCGAAATGTATTGCTGGGTAATTACCAACAGGAAGAAGTTCTTTGGGTAAAATTCGGCTCCAGGGGTGCCAGCGCGTACCCAAACCAGCGGCTGGTATTAGTGCTTTTAATACGGTGGAAGTTGAAGTCATAAAATCTGAAAACTATCTTATGCTTTTTAAAAAAGAAAGAAACTTAGAATGTTCCAGGGCAAAATTACCGCTAACTCTCTGACCATCACCGACATTTTTTGTAACAACTGATCCGACAGAGATAAAAGCACCTTTGCCAACCGTCAACTCATTAATTACCGTCGCATTCGGTCCAATCCAAACATCATCTTCAACCGTTGCACTGCCACAAATAACAGCAGCGGGACCGATTTCGCAACGCCGACCTACTCTAACGTTATGACTGACAAATACAAGCGGTCCCACTACGGTATCTTCCCCTACTTCCGTGAGCCCCCCGTAAACTGAACATATAATAATAGCATTTGGCAAGACTTGAACTCTATCTTTAATCCATACTCCGCCGGCATGTTGAACGTTAATGTGTTTCCCTCCTACATATTTTGCTTCAAAGCCTTCTCCTCCAACAACCGCTCCGCACCTGATGGTCACGTCTTGTCCAATAATCGAGCGTTCCAAGATGGTTGCGTTGTCCTCAATAACTGAACCTCGACCAATTTTCACATTTTTTGATGCAATACAGGCCCTCTCATGGACAATGGCATGAGGTGATATTTGCGACGGAAAATCTTTCCAATAAAAATCTGTTTCCTGCACAAGGTGTTCATGAGTTAGGTAAAAAGTGGACATAGGGTCTTCGCATATGCCTATTCCCAAATGTTCTGGTAACCGGCTATACAATTCATTATTAGTAATTACGCAGGAGATATGCCTATTATTCAAGAGCTCTTTAATATAATTCTCATCATACATCCCTACGAGCATCTTTTCCGAGCTATGAGAAAGTAAGCCTAATGAATGAAACTCTCCATCTTTCACAACTTTAATTGGGAACAAAACCGATAGTTCTGATAGCCTCATAAATCCTCTCTTATTGGAAATGAATGAATATTTAATGTTGGTTGAAATAATAAAACTTAAATTTATATGTAATCGCTCGATATAAGAGCAATCAGTTAAGACAAAGCACTTTTCTCGCTTCTTGTTGTAAATAGGGTTTAAGACCTATAGCATCTGCGATTGATGTTATCCTCTTCACCAAATCCCGGTTTGTCGCAAGGCGTGTTCTATCTTCATCATACCAGATGTTATCTTCTAAACCCACTCTAACACCTCCACCGGAAGTAATAGCTAAAATATTTATTTTAATCTGT
>CAZYTI010000829.1:0-2929 GCA_964650065.1 uncultured bacterium | reverse complement strand
TCTCAAATGATTAATCGTGCTACCATCTTTTAATTTTTCTACATTGAAATTAAGCAGTAAACCCACTCTTTTATCCATTGCTCTTAAATAGGTGAGCAACTGAGCTTTATAAATGCTTATGGTGTACTTCAACTCCTTTCAGTTCTACAATTACTTCATTTTCTACCACAAAATCAATTCCATGAAGTGATATCTCGTGTAATATCTTTATGAGGATATTTATTTTTATTACACAAAATTTTTCTCTGTGAACTCTGTGGTTTCCGTGGTTTCATGTCTTTCTCTCCCTTTTTATAAAACTTTTGACACTACCTTGAAACTGGTATTGTTAAAAATTAACCACAGAGGTAATCCGGGAAAAAATCGAACACTTTTCCTCTTATTATTATAATTTACATGAATGTCGCAAGAGTTATTCCAGAAAAAATTAGACCTTGACAAATTGAACACGCGAGATTACCTTAATAACTGGATGACGCATCATCAATTTTAAATGTAAGGGATTTCCCTATGAAATCAAAGTTAAATTTCCATATGATCGTGTGGATAATATGTATTTTTCTATTCGATCCATCAGTCAACACCCATGCTCAAAACACGAAGAAACAAAGAGAATCTAAGAGAGCCGCTTTTCGAATCTTACTCACCGATATTCAACGGGAAACGTACGACTTGATTACCGATTCGGCTGCCCTGGCAGATTGGGAAAGCCGGTACTGGAAAGCGGTGGATCCCACGCCCACAACGCCCGAGAATGAAAATTACCAGGAGCACCTGAGACGGTTTGACTATTCCCGAAAATATTATTCCAACATCATATCTCCACTTTACATTGACGACCGGGGCAGATATTATATTAGATTTGGAGAGCCCGATGATTTCTCAGACTCAGTCGGATTGGGAATGAACTATCGCAACAATGTCACCTGGGTCTATTACGGTTTCAATCTGTTTATCGATTTTGTGGAGAAGGAAGCATTCGGTTATCAGGAAGTCAATGATTTAAGCGAAGCCGTGATTGGCGTTCCTCAAAATCAAAAGGCCATTATCGCTGCGACCCTCTACAGCGAAAGGGAAAATCTTCACGTACGTTACGCGAAGTTCCGGTCTTTACGAAATTCCAGGGACGTTCAGGCCGTCAACAACTTCTATTTCACGGCTTCCGAATTGGTACAAGAAAAAGAAGTGGCCCTGGCAACCACCCCCCCTTTCGATTACAAACATGATTACCGGGCCAAGCCCCTCTCCGCCATCATGCAGGCGGCCAATTTCCGGGACATCAATAAAAAAACCAGGATCGAATTTTACTTTTCCGTTCCCTTGAAAGAGATCACCTTCACGCCGGGCGAGACCTTTCCCCTGGAGAGTGCTCTTGAAAAACGTATTTCCATCATCGATCGTGAGGGTGATGAAATCGTGAATCGAACCGAAGAGTTGCCCCTGGTGGCCAACAGTCTGGATCAAGTCCGGAACAGAGTTTACGTGAATCAGCACAATGAAATTTTAGAACCCGGTCTCTACAATGTGTCTCTGCGATTGGAGAATATCCAGGGAAAGCGATTGGCCATCTTGAAGGCCCAATTGATGGTAAAAGATTTCGTCAGCTCGGATTTACAACTCAGCGATTTGGAGTTGGCTTCTCAAATCCGGGACGGTGCCGCCGGTCGTCATGTGAAGCCCAATGGCATTTTGGCCGTACCCTACCTGCCACGTACGCTTAAAAAAGAGGTGCCATTATACGTTTACTTCGAAATTTACAATCTCTTAAAAGACGGCATAGGATTCACCCAGTATGAAGTCAACTATACCATCAAGACCCTGAAAGAGCAGAGGAATATCCTCGCAGAATCCGCTGCCAAGATCGCCAGTTTTCTGGTCGGGGGTCAAAAAACCACATCCGTGGCCACTTCCTTCGACGGGAGCGGCACCTCCGACTTTCAGCAGATTTACCTGTCCATCGATTTTGGAAATGCACCTGATGGAAGGGCCGAATTACTCGTACAGGTCACCGATAAGATTTCGGGACAACATGCTAATTCGAGAATGATATTTACGTTGAAGTGAGCGATGCTATTTGGTAAAATATCATTTATGTATTTTTCTTACATAAGCTTCGATTTCCCAGACATTAGTCACAAGTACATCCTTCCGTTTTTGCAATTCTCTGCCTCCATAGACCAATAATTTTCCATAAGGTAAATCAGTCTCCACTTTTTCAAAGTGGTGTAATCCCTTGAAAAAATCAGAGTTAATCGTTTTACCGGATTTTATTTCAATCGGTAGTACGTGTTGCGCTATGTTGTAAAGGATATCGATTTCATTTCCTTTACTGTCTCTGTAGAAGTTCAAATTGTTTTTTCTATTCAGATTGTATCGCGCCTTAAGAATTTCCACTATGACGAGGTTCTCGAACAAATTGCCAAGCAATGGATGGTTCCTGAGATGATTCACATTTTCAATGCCCAATAAATATGATGCCAAACCAACATCATAAAAATAGAGCTTCGGTGATTTTATCAACCTTTTTTTTATATTCTGATAATAGGGTTCTAATAAAAAGACAATATAGCTTGTTTGAAGCAAACTGAGCCATTCTCTCACCGTCGTATGAGTGATACCCACATCATTTGCCAAACTGGTAAGATTTAGTATCTGTCCTGTTCGTCCGGCGCACATTCTTATGAATTTTTGGAAGAGGCTTAAATTGTGAATTTGAGATAGTTGTCGAACGTCACGTTCCACATAGGTTTCAAAATAATCACTCAAGGCCTGCGTTGGATTCAGTTTTTTTTCATAGATTCTATATATTTCGATATAGGAATATAATATTGAAAAAAATTTACTAATTTATTAAATGAACGTAAACTTTTTATATTTTTTGGTGTTAAATTATATTTCTTTGTTAAATATTGTAATGATATATCACCCC
>CAZYTI010000828.1:0-2930 GCA_964650065.1 uncultured bacterium | reverse complement strand
ATATGCCTCGGAGTTCAAGGCCAAACAGCCGATTGTCATTACTTCTGCCGGTCAGAGTGCAGACTGTATCATGGTCAAAATATTGGCTCAGAAATCGGGTTTGAAATTTACCTTCGACAAATTGGCAAAGAATGAAACGCTGGAGGGGAATTCATCGTTAATTATTGTGAGTGGTGGAAGCTTGAAGGGATTGGGTGCTGCCAATATAGATAAGGATCAGGAATTGGCTCGCGTTCAAAATCTCATTCAAGCGGCCAAAGCAATGAAAATGTGTATCATCGCCATGCATGTGGGGGGGCAAGATCGCCGCGGGAAGTTATCGGATGCATTTAACACGGTAGCGGCTGAGAATGCAGATTGTCTCATCGTTGTCAAGGGCGGTAATCAAGATCAACTGTTCAGTGAAATCGCTGAAAAAAAGAAAATACCCATTTTCCTTATTGATAAAACTTTGGAAGCAGGGGATGTTATTAAGAGTATATTTAATGATTAAAAATTTTAATTTTACGTTGAGCGAGGAGCGTGAAGCGTAGAGCGTTATTTCAAACGCTCAACGCTCTACGCTTTTCGCTCTACCGATTCACTTTGGGTATATTGATTCATGAAGAATAATATCTGGATAGGCATTGACATCGGCTCGGTCAGTGTAAAACTGGCCGTCCTTTTTCAGAATTGGGACGATCCTAAATTGATATCGGAATTGATTGAATCCGGTCGATTCTTTAGTCCGAAAACTGAGCATTCGATTTTTCCTGACGGTACCACTCTCCTCTTATCCTCATACAAGCGTCATCATGGCGAGCCCTTGAAGTCAGTTGTAGAACTTCTGGAATTCGTTTATATGAAGGTGCCTCAGGATAATGTGGGGGGAATCTGGGCTACGGGTTCCGGGGGTAAATTGTGTCGACAAAAGTGGGAATTCCAATACATCAATGAATACCGGGCCGTGGCCGAGGGCATTGGCCTCCTCTATCCCGATGTTTCAACCGTATTTGAATTGGGTGGAGAGCGTTCCAAATATATGCTCCTGTCCATGGATTCCAATGGTAAAAATCAGATTCTCGATTATGAGATGAACGGGGAATGTGCTGCAGGAACCGGTTCATTCTTCGATCAACAAATCGGAAGATTGAAATACCGTATTGAAGATGTGGGAAGCATCCTCGAGTCAGCCCATCGAACAGCATCCATTGCCGGACGCTGTTCGGTCTTCGCCAAATCGGACATGATTCATGCACAGCAGCGAGGTTACCAGCCTCCGGAGGTACTGAAAGGGCTCTGCCGGGCCGTGGTACGGAATTACAAGGGAAGTATCACCAAAGGGAAACGGATCCAGAAGAAAGTCGCCTTTATCGGGGGTGTGGCTGCCAATACCGGCGTCGTTGATGCCCTCCGGGATCTTTTTGATTTTTCAGATGGTGAATTGATCGTTCCTGAAATCCCCATGTGGATCGGTGCCATCGGTGCGGCCATCTCAGGAATCAATGAGGGGAATGCGGAAAAAATGCCGGAGGTGAGTCTCAAACAAAACGGGGAGAAGGTTTCATATCCTTCGACACAGCCTCTTTCCCTGGAAAAAGTCAAGCTGCTGCGGGACCGTATCACTCCTAATAATCTTCAAAAAAATCATATCGTCGATTGCTTTCTCGGTATCGATGTCGGTTCTGTCAGTACAAATCTGGCACTTGTTGATTCCCAAGACGATTTGATACATGGTATTTACCGAATGACAGAGGGAAGACCCATTGAAGTGGTCAGGGATGCATTCCGGGAGATGGTTTCGGTGGCGGGTAACAAGGTCCGTGTCCGGGGTGTCGGCACCACGGGCTCGGGTCGAGAGCTCATCGGATTGCTGGTGGGTGCAGACGTCATCAAGGATGAAATTACTGCACATAAAACCGGTGCATTAGATATCTGTCATAAGTATTTGAATAGAGAAGTCGATACCATTTTTGAGATCGGTGGACAGGATTCAAAATTTATTTCCATCCGAGATGGTGTTGTCGTGGATTTCACTCTCAACGAAGCCTGTGCGGCCGGGACCGGTTCTTTCCTGGAAGAGCAGGCCAAGCAGATCGGTATTGAAATCAAAGGGGAGTTCAGTGAGTTGGCTTTGAAATCCCGGCATCCATTGAAATTGGGTGAACGGTGCACGGTGTTTATGGAGAAGGAACTGGTGCCCTATCTCCATCAGGGAATTTCCAAAGAAGATATTTGTGCCGGGCTTGCCATCTCAATTGTACTGAATTATTTAAACCGGGTCGTTAAAAAACGAAATATTGGAGACGTGATATTCTTTCAGGGTGGTACTGCATATAATGACAGTGTGGCGGCTGCATTCTCAACAGTCCTGGATCGGGAGATCATTGTTCCGCCCCATAATGGCATCATGGGGGCTATTGGATCGGCTCTTCTGGCAAAAGATGCCATTATGGGAAAAAGAGAAACGGCCTTCAGGGGATGGGATGTGGGTCGGATCAATTGGGACATGCGGGAATTTGCCTGTAAGGGGTGTTCAAATACATGTACGATCCAGGAATTTATCGTCGAAGGAGAAAAAAGTTACTGGGGGGATAAATGTTCCGATAAATACAGGAAAAGAACCCGGACTGACCGCAGATCTTCAATTCGAGATCTGCCCCGTTTTCGGGAAGAGGTCCTGTTCTCTGAAGGAACGGATGAACCGGTACTTGCTCAGGAACCAAGGGGGCGTCTGGGCATTCCCAGGGCACTTTATTTCTATGATCGACTTCCCTTCTGGCGAGCGTATTTTCAAACCCTCGGGTTTGAGGTTGTTCTTTCCGAACCGAGTCACCAGAACCTGATTAATGAAGGCGTTGATGCCTCGGTTGCCGAGCCCTGTTTTCCGATTCAGGTCGCCCACGGTCATTTGTAGGATTTGATCTCCATAGGGATTGACTTGATCTTTT
>CAZYTI010000827.1:0-2931 GCA_964650065.1 uncultured bacterium | reverse complement strand
AGGTTTATCAAACTGATCTACAAATGGTGAGAAAAAAGTGATCGCATAGTCCCTTTCAGGCAGATCGCTCAGTCTTGTATTCTTTTTTATAAAGGCTACATAACCACGCCTGAAAGATTTGACCGATTGCCAGGCACATTCATCATTAAAGATGTCTGTTTGCCCTTCGACACGCTCCAATTCAAGAATATTTCCCAACTGATTGAACAACTCATCTTCCATTTCATCATTTGAAACGGCTGCGGCTTTCTGCGTTATTTTTTGTTCCGGATCAATTCCGGCCTTGGTGTCAAACCAGAAATATTCTTTTCCAGTACTTTCATCTTTTTGAGTTTTTAGATATTCGCCTTCGGTAACTTCTCTTACCTTCTTTATTACAAGTGATATATGATCTGCGGCAGTGAACATTTTATTTTTCGGTAATAACATGAGATGACTTGCCAGTTCTTCTGCAGTGGCGCCTTTTTCCTTTTTATTCCAGAGAGAGTATACAGCAAGTCCTTTAGCTGTTTTCACGGCATCATCCTGATACTTTGGTTCAAGAAGATTGATTTTCTGTGTTAAAACCTGCATGGCTTTTGCCAATTCATGAATCTCTTCAAGGTTTCGCTTATTCGGATTATTTTCCAAGACATCAAAGATTTTATCGAATGTAATGAAGTAGGGAAACTTTTCATTCAATAGATATTTGATCTCTGACATGGCGAACTGGATGACACCACGTTTCTCGAAATAGGGTAGTTCACTAAACAAGTCAATTAAGAAAGGGGTCAACGGAAAAAGGTCAACATAATCATCAATATTTCTACTGACATCATCAATCTTTTCAGCAAAAGGTTTAAATTTAGATTCTAATAGATGTTTTTGTGAATCACTCTTTGGGACAATCCGTTGAGAAATTACCCGTTTAACATCTTCACGGTGTATAATTATATTTTGAAAACGCTCTCCAATGCGTCCGATCTCACTAGCTACATCACGAAACTTCGGACTCGAAAACACATCTTCCTGCATTGAGCCGATGAACATCATATCCTGATCCTGGCAGACCTGGCCAATCACCCTTAAGAATTGTAAATCAGATTTCATCTCCTCTTTCTGTTTGGCTGCCAGGAAATCTGAAATTTCGTCTATAACAACAAGAAAACCAAATTCAGGATTCTTTTTTTTCACCAATTCAATGATCTTAATGATATTTTCTTTATCATCATAGTCTTCTTGTAAATCAAATGCGGGTATTTCAATACTATATTTTTGTTTTAATTGTTGCTTTATTTTACCATAAAACCATTTCTTCAACTCAACTTGACCACTCTGCAATTCAAACTGGACAGTAAAATATTTTCTTTTAAATTGACTAGCATTTTTTTTAATTCTCGGATTATTTACACTTTCAGCAAGATATGGATTTTCTACCAAACTTGAAAGAAAGCCAACTAAATGCGATTTTCCACTACCATAATTCCCAATAACTGTACGTGCTTTGTGCTTCGGTTTATGGAGATCCTCAAAAAATTCAATTATTTGTCTTTCTAAAGATTCAGAAATAATGAAGCTTCTTACTATTTCTTTTTGTTTATCAGTCTCTTTCAGATCTGAGTCAATATCAATGACATCTTTAATCTGTTGAAAATCAAACAACTTACCAATTGAATCTTCTTTGAGTTGAGATGGTTCTGAAATAATCATTTTTGTTGTCTTTTTCATTAGGTACTCTTTATCGATATCATCAATCGAAACCATCAATATATCATTTATCTCTTGATCATAATAATCGTCTTTACCAATATCACCATAATATAATCTTGAACCTAGTTTTTGTTCATCCTCAAGAAACAAAACACAATTCTTATTACGTGAATTATATTTAAATGCTCCAATAGGTGAGACCTTCAAGAAAAGTTCATGATACAAGATACTGGCATTGGTGAGGATGATATTATTCGGTTGTTTACCAAACCACTCTTTAATCTTTGTACTGATTTCAAATTCTAATCCGGGTTCATTTTTATCCAATTCTTTCTGTACAGCAAGTAACTCTTTCTCAACATCAATCAATGTCCAATTATCTTTCCTTAAGGCAACGATTATTTTCTTCTTCTTTGCTTCATCCTTTCCAATAATAGCCAATAATTTAAAACGTAAGGAATCAGCTTGCGTAAGTAGATTATCTAAGCTACTTTGCATTTTTCCTCCAAATTCTTAATTATTGCGTTTTTTATTTGCACAAAATCTAATAGTATTGATTGTAGAGATTAATTATTGGGCATTCCTTTTCTATACAGTAGTATCTATTGCTACAACTGATTAGCGTAACTGGACAATATTGGTTTTTATTGTTGGAACAGACTAATATAAAATCTTTTGCCCGTCCATTTAATAGTCCGAATGGACAAATATCACAATTATTTAAATCGTACCTCCTTGGAACAAAATCAAAAGTAATGTCAAACTGTTCTGGATATCCAATAGTAATTTTATTATCCTTATATATTGCCTCGTAAGTTCAATAAATGAGGCTGGTAGTGAAAGAAAATTAATTGTGTTATATTAGCGATAAATCCCGCAAAAAGTATTCCTAACTGGAGCACAAAATGGCTCATTCACAATTAACCCTCGCTCAAAGATACAAAATTTTTGCATATCTTCAAGCGGGAATTTCAAAAAGTCGAATCGCCATGTTCATTGATGTCCATCGTTTCACAGTCTATCAAGAGGTAAAACGGAACAGGGTGAATGGCAGAGATCATCCTGAAGAGGCCCACCGGAAAGATATGGAAAGTAAGCGTCAGGCAAAATCCAGGAAGATACCAGATCAAGCATGGTCATTTGTTGAAACGTTGCTGTAACTGTGTTACAGCCCTGAACAGATATCCGGTGCCCTTAAACTTACAGGTGGTTATTCCATCAGCCATGAATGGATCTACCAAT
>CAZYTI010000826.1:0-2933 GCA_964650065.1 uncultured bacterium | reverse complement strand
ATGAAGATCTTTTCACCTACACAAGTTCTATATGGGGATTTGATATCGGTACGTTGTATGATACAGGATGGCGAGGCATTCGATTGGCAATGAGTGCTCAGAATTTCGCGACCCAAGCGAGATGGCTGCATACAGGTATTGAGGAAAGACAATCGTATGAAATTCCACTTTTATACCGCGTTGGATGGTCGATTGACCTCATGGGGAGAGAGGATCTGTTTTTAGGTGGACGCCCGGATCAACATCGCCTTACGTTCAACATGGATGCGATCCATTCCAATGACTATGCCGAACGATTGCATATGGGTTTGGAATATTGGCTGTTTGATCTTTTTTCATTTCGTTCGGGATATCGCTTTAATTATGATGAAGGTAAACTCAGTTTGGGTGGGGGATTGAAATGTCGGATGGGCTCGTTTACAATAAAGATCGACTATGCTTATGTGAATTATGATTTTTTAAATTCACCTCATCGATTCTCACTGCGTTTAGCATTCTGATAAATATTCGTGTCTGAAAAAGGAAAGGTATGGAATGCTTTCATTTCTCTTAGCATGCAACGATACATATTTATTTCTAATTGGATATCTGTTTGCCTTCTGTTAGAGACCTCTTTTCACCACTTGAATATTCATTTTTAAAGTTTTGAGTTAATGGGAACATTGAACCGAGTAATGTGAGTAGGAGAGATTTTTGAATGGCATATTCTGAGATCGTGACAAATGGCGTAATGATGTTGAGAGAGAATTTCGAGAATCCACCTCGGGAGATGGGTATTATCCCATTTTGGTTTTGGAATGGTGATCTGGATAAAAAGGAATTGGAATGGCAGCTCCGAGAATATCATGATAAGGGGATATTAAGCCTGTTTATTCATGGGCGTTTCGGATTGAAACCTTCCTATTTGTCTGAAGAATGGTTTGATCGTGTACAGTTTGTAATCCAGAAGGCTAAGGAAATCGGAGTTGATATCTGGATATATGATGAGATGAACTGGCCGAGTGGAACGGCTGAGAGGCAGGTTTTAAAACAGTATCCACGTTTAAAACAAAAATATCTGGAGCTCGTCGTTCTGGATGTGTATGGCCCATTGTTTACTTTCTTAGAAGCTACAGATGATCGTTATCTGAATACAGGAAATTCAAAGCCCATCGCAGCTTACGCCTGTTCACGTGAAGCGTATCAGACAACGATCGAGCATCTCATCGACTTAACACCGAATTTGTCTTTCGAACGCGTGATCCCTTGGGAAGCACCGGCTGGTGAATGGAAGTTACTCTATTTTCTCGAAAAGGAAGTGGATTATTATATCGATACCTTAGATCCAGAATCGACACAACGGTTTATCGAACTGACCCATGAGAAATACAAATCCTCTGTTGGCCATGAGTTTGGAAAAGTTGTACCGGGTTTCTACACTGATGAACCTGCGATGCATTACTATCATGTGGGTATGGATAATTTTGTCATCCCCTGGTCGAATCGGATGTTTAAAATTTTTCGTGAACGTCGAGGGTATGATTTAAAACCCTATCTACCAGCGCTATTTTTAAATATGGGAAGTAAAACGGCAGGAATCCGTTACGATTTCTGGAGTGCTTTAACGGAACAATATGCCGAATCCTACTATAAGCAGATCCGGAATTGGTGTGATAAAAACAACTTGATTTTTACAGGTCATTTATTATTTGAAGAATGGCTGAGAGGACATGCCCGTTGTGAAGGAAATATTTTTAAATACCTCAAACAGATGCATTTGATTGGAGTTGATCATCTATATCCTAAAATTGGGACAGAAGAAAATCCGGCCGAGCACGTTGCTCTGAAAATTGGTAGTTCCGCTGCCCATCATTTCGGTAGTACAAGGGTATTGTGTGAATCTATGGGCGGGACATATTGGGATTGCACTCTTGAGAGAATGAAATGGATTGCTAACTGGGAATATGTTTTAGGTGTGAACCTTTTCAATAATCATGGTTATCATTACTCAATCGAAGGCGAACGAAAGCGGGATTGGCCTCCCTCACAATTCTATCATCATACCTGGTGGAAGTATTATGACCAATTCACAATTTATATGGACAGGTTGGGACATATCCTGAGCGGTGGTCGACATGTTGCTAAGGTACTCATGTTATACCCAATCAACAGTATCTGGACAAATTATACACCTCAAGAACGAAATGAAATTGGAAATGTGATTGAATTTGATTTTAACTATCTCACGGATACTTTATTACGATTACACTATGATTTTGACTACGTGGATGAAGATGTGCTGGCTGAAGCCATCGTTGAGAAGGGACAAATTCAAATAGCAGATGAAGTATATTCTCTCTTTGTACTGCCCCCCGTGACTCATATTAAGGAAAAAACCCTGAATATTATAGAGCAGTTTATTCAGTCTGGTGGCAAAGTCATTGTTGATAGTCTACTCCCTATTGAATTATTAGAAACCGAAGGAAGCAGAGCCCATGAAAAAATAAAATGTGTATTCGGTGCTGATCCCCTGGAACTCATGGATTCGTTTCTTCACAATGGTAAACTGGAGATTGTACATCCTGAAACTATAGGTGATGTTTTTATTTTTAAGGGAACCGGACTTTATCACCATAAATCCAGGGAGGCGTTGAAAAAAATTATTCGTCAGTGTATTGAGCCTGATGTCACGATTAGCCATGATGCCATATTTTACCTGCATCGCGTCAAAGATGATTTCGATATATATTACTTTGTTAATACATGTCAAAAAGACATCGGAAGCGTTCAAATCACAATTGAGAACATAGGAAAACCTGAATTGTGGAATCCAGTAACTGGTGAGATTGCACCCATTCATGTCTACAAACTGGAAAATGGACGTCTTAATATCGAACTCGACTTCGCGGCTGCGGAATCACAAGTTGTGGTTATAAAAGATAATATTAAAAAAA
>CAZYTI010000825.1:0-2935 GCA_964650065.1 uncultured bacterium | reverse complement strand
CATCACGCAGGGAGAATACTGTAAAAGGATGCATGCGGTCCTTGAAATGAACTTCAACAACAAATTCCTTGTGTTCAGCCACGAAGTCTCGATGGAAGCCTCGATTCTTATTCAGGTATTTGTTGGAATATCCCTTCCCCTGCAAATTGGTGAGTGTAGCAAACTTTTCGTCGAAGAGCTGTTCAGTCTGGACACCTGGCGGTTTGGCCAGAAGGACTTCAAATGACTCATGACGGGTGCTCACATTCGCCCACAAGTTGACTTCGCGGACACCCACACCGTCAGGATAAAACATATAATACTCATCGACCCACTCATTGAAATAGATCTGATAATGTGGATCGGACAGAGCATATCGCCAGTGGACTACCGCTCTGGCAGGCGAATTCTCCAAAATCTCGACTGTGATATAACGGTTTTCACGATCTTGCATGGGCTCACAACAGCCCTGATTGCCGCCACCCCAGTTCTCAACAAACTCATTGGTCATAGCCGCCTGATCAACATCCCAAAATGGGATATAGGATGCCTTTGCCCAAAACACAAATTCCGTTCCAAAAGGATAGCGGACACGGACACCATGATCGGTGATACCACCATAGCTATACTGCCCTTCAGTCACCTCGAATTTTTCTGGAAATTCGAGATCAAATTTGGTCAAATTCTGACCAAAACGGGCCATTTCTTCCCCGTTATCTTTATTATTGAGGATACAATTGATGTTGTAATTACCACCTGGCAATGCTCGCAGTTTCTGGATATCGAATACCGGGTGGAATGTGCCGGCCTTATTCAGATCAGTAATGTCAGCCGATGTAATAACATTGTCTGAATTCTGGGATTTAAATTCCATATGGATACTTGTTCTCGAACGTGTTTCCTCATCCATCAGCATGCGATATTGTAACGGTTCAACAGAACTGGGCTTTCTGGTGTAAAGAGGTTCCAGGTTGAATTCAATGAACGGAGCCGTCAGTTCTGTGTAGGAAGTTCGATAAAGTTGTTTTTTTGTTTTTGGATCTAAAATCTGGGCAACAATTTTGTTCTCCAGCATTTCTGGAATCCAGTATCGGGCATTGATGGTCCCACCTGATTCAAGTGTGATCTTTTGTGTGGACTCCCATGAATCAACAGATTCTGGTTCAACGGTCAGTCTCAGAAGTACGTCGCGTTTTTTATCCACATCGTATTGAACGTGTAAGGGATTCCAACCATACTCCGAAGGGTAGCCTAGCGGTCCGAAGGCATACAGCGCGCTCATGAAACTGATTTCATTGATACTGAAACCAGGATCACCAAACACCATATCCCCAAATTCGATAGGTTCATGAAAATTTGAAATGGTCTCACGAATGTAGTCATTTACGGGTGCCCAAGCGCTGTACTCTGCCTCCCCTTCAGGCAATTTCTTAAAAACTTCATCACCGCGATTGACATGGGGCTTTCTCGCTCGGGCGAAGTTTGCCCCCCACGTCATTCCATCCTCAAGTTGCTTCAAACCCAGGGAGGTCACATCGATCTGAAACTCAGCGAACCAGCCCTCTTCATCCACGGAAGTTTTAGCGCGCCAGCGACCGTTCCATCTAGGTTCCATATCACATGTTTTTGAACCGTTCAACCGGTTGTATCCGGTCTGATCAAACATCACACCAGCCGGATTGATCGCAAATTCAAAGTAACTCCGATGATCGTGATTGACATCCAGAAAAACCTCAACCCGGTCATCGTAAAGTATGTCCAGATCATCAAACTGGAGCGAAGTCGATTTTAAATTCGATACATCCGGTTCTGAACAATGGAATCCAACATAAAGGTGAGTCTTATCATAAAGTACATAACACTGGGTCGAGTATTTGGGTGGAGATCCATCATCACCAGCAGTCAGAACGAAATCCTTTAAAACAATAGCCTGCTTCCAGCATGGATCATCCAATTTGCCATCGAGAATTGGTGCCTTTGCAGTTCTGGATACACTCGTGAAATTAATTTTTCGGTGAACGAGAAGGTCGCTCCCGATGGCAGATCCAAAGATCACCAGAATAATAATGAGTATGATGATTTTCTTCATGGTAAAGCACCTCGATTATTAGAATAATTAAACATCGAAATCATTGAGTCCGATTTGTTTATAATGCTGAATAACATGTTCCTCAGCGTGGATGAGATGTTGCCGCATTACGTGATAAGCACCATCCTCATCTTTGGTCTCGAAACAATCGACCAATTGGTGGTGATATTTAATAGCCAAATCCGAAGCGTGGGACTGCCGATACGTGCTTGAAATAAACTTGTCTAGGAGAAGAAAAATGGGCTCCATAATCATGGGAACTAGGGGATTGTTCGTGGCATTAGCAATCCGGCGATGGAACTTTATATCAAATTGAATGTTCTCAAGTGGGTGATTGGCGTGAGTTTCCATTTGTTGTGATTGTTTTCTCAAATATTCAATATCATTCTCATCACACTGAGCTGCAGCCAATTTTGCTATCTCAGGCTCCATAAACAAGCGAACTCGAATAATATGGAGATGAGCATATTCGCCACATTTCATGTCTAAAAACATATAAAATGAATCGACAACATTAGACATATCCAATTCTGTCACATATACACCGCTACCCTTTCTGATCTCAACAAGTCCACGCCCCGCTAGTAGGCGCAATGCTTCACGAATAGCAGTACGACTAACACCAAACTTATCTGAAAGCTCAATTTCACCAGGTAATTTATCCCCCGGGATAAATATCTTCTGCTGTATTGCATCACGAATCTGCGTTTCGACCATATGACTCAGCGTTTCTGGACGTTCGACCTTCATGAATGGCTCAATCATGATATGATCCTTTCGATGACCATGAGCAAGAATGTAGGTAAGATATTTATGATTGTATGTTGTATGACAGCATATAATCACATATATAATAAATTTTCATGT
>CAZYTI010000824.1:0-2942 GCA_964650065.1 uncultured bacterium | reverse complement strand
TTTAGAGATTTCAAAAATATTCTCAGTGCCTTTGTAGTTGACGGTCAACGTATCCATCGCAGGGTGATCTTTGCCAATTTTCTTGACCGCGGCCATATGGACGACCCAGTCAAAATCCCTGGTGAGGGATTTGATCGAATCAAAATCTCTGACGTCAATACAATAAAAGCGGAATCTTTCATGATTTAGGTTATGCTTGATATTTTCGATCTTGCCATAGGAGAGATTATCAATTCCAATGACGAAATGACCCTGTTCAAGCAGCACATCCAAAAGATGGGATCCCATCATCCCGGAGACACCGGTCACCAGAATCTTCATAATTCGTCCTCCCATACGAAAAATCTGATTATTGGATTTACAAACATCTTGGACATAGTGTTCTCTTTCGGAATTTGATTACATATTTAAAAAGATGTTAGACAGGATAACAGGATAAACAAGATAAAATGTATCCTGTTCATCCTGTAAATCCTGTCAACGTTCATGTCATCATATTTATGTTTTCTCATACCAGTCTGTCAGGTCGAGCCCTGTAACCGATTTTAGCTCTCGATTATAGGGAATGAAATAATCGTCCAGCGCTTTGAGTGTTTTAATATCTTCATCGGATAATGTGCCGGATCGGGATTGCAACAAAAGATACACCGTTTTTAAAAATGATTTTATTGGGGATTCTCTGACAAAATGCGAAAAACGGATCAGTTCGCTGTGCAAACGAGGACATCTTAAAATGGGTGTCTTGTTTCTATGAATAAACCAGTAATCATGATACGGATGATCATCAATATCCAAAAATTGACAGATTCTTTTCATAGATTCAGCTTTGCCCCTGACCAACTCCTCGAACAAGCAAATATGGACATTCTCTTTCCTGAAGGATGTTAGCCATCCCGTTATGAAATCTGCATATTGACTGTACCGTATCTCCTGCATGACCAGAGAAACATCACAGGTCACATGTGTGTCAATAAAACTTTCAGAACCGGAGATGATTGAATCGACGAATTGTGAAAAACTCAGATTCTGAGCTATCCTTGCCGTGACATGCTGTCCATACCGGAAGGAGGAATAAATCCGTTGAGATGGTTTCCTTAGGATAACGATTATCCTGGGTTGTGGTCTCATTTTTGACAAGACATGGATCGGCGTCCTCTGGTAGATATAATGCGTCGTGGCTTCAAGAATCACCTTTTTATGATCACAATCCTTGAATAAGGCATTATACCCTTCGAGGCCATCGACATGGAAGTTTGTATCCTTATTCAGTAACGGATGTCCCTGATCCATCAAATAAAAAGTCTCCTTTGAATCAGATCCAGCCACATCCGGATGGTCAAGGAGCCAGTTGTAAAGAGAACCGGTCGCGCATTTAGGCGCTCCGGCGATGATGACATTGGGAAAGCACATGGATTTTCATATCCGTTTAAACCTTTTATCACGATAACAACTTTTATTCTGAGTCAAATCTCTGCAGCAGAATAATAACCTCAACGATGACTCGGTTTTATCATGCCAAACAGGATCATGATGATGAAAAAGATGAAAACACCTTGAATCCAAAAAATAATGGACGGCGTATAAGGAGAAAAATAGTACAAGGTAAAAATATAGAGCGCGATGATCCCAGGTTTTTCATGATAATGATTAAATACCCGAACCAACCAACGGTGGAAAGTACCGTACATAAAGAACACCAGCAATATGCCCGGAACATGAAAATTCCAAAAAGCCTCACCAATCGGACCGGGTGGTATACCTCCCAGAGCCCCAAAAAAAGTTCGCGCTGTGCGGGGACCGATGCCCTGGGGTTTCCCGGGCCATAATACACGGGGTATGGGCGTCATGAGTAAGGCCGCATACGAATTGCCGTAGAGCAAACCGACACGATCCGGCACTTTTTCAATGATTGGGTATAATGCATTTTTTTCTCCTGTTCGGAACTGCATTTCACTGGAAGCGGAATGAAAAGATTTTAAAATGGAAAAATTTGTCAGTATTTTCCAGTTCACATGCCCTCTCCAGGTACTCCATCTGAGTTGACCCAACACACCAATAAATACCAAAGCCACAATACCACCGACGATAACATGTGGAATAGCCATTCTTTTTTCTCTCAGCATCCATATGAAAATGCCCAAAAGAATCAATATCACCACATTGGATCGCGATCCACTGCTGAGAAACAGGATGGACATGGCCACCACTGAAGCCACCCAAAAGCAGGGCCGACAACAGGCTCTTTGATCGATTAAGAACCAGAGTAAACAGCCATAACTCCCAAAACGGATAAAAACCTGCCAATGTTCCAGCAACCTTCCTTCAGAAACCGCCGATGTTCTTCCCTGACCTAACAGTTTGTAAAGCATCATCGGCCCACCATGTTCATGGGCATATATTTGAAAAAATACAACGGAAAGGAAAACGACAAAAATGGCCTTCGTTTTCAAATGACGCGGGTGAAAGAGTTGGATATGAGGAATACGAAAAAGAGGCCCCTTAAAATACCCGCAATAATATGCAACCACTGAAATAGCCTCCATGAGCAATCCATATGCAACGAGGGTGGTGAGCGCTTCACCGGACAAATCGGGCAAGGCGCGATGTCGGTATAATCCATGAATATAAACTTGCGAATTCCGAAAAATACTTGTGACGATAAATTGTATGGCTCCGAAAACAAGGGGATGGAACAATCCATATGTTTTGCGATAGTAAATAACCACCATCAATCTGAGATAAAAAATGAGTGTCAATGTGAACAGAACCAATAATCGGGCTTGAGTGGATCCTGCTATCAGTTGCATACAAGCGATAAACATGAGGTATAAATAGCTGAAAAAGACGATGAAGAATCGATGATTTCTCTTAAGAGCAACAAAGCGTTCTGAATCATGCTTACCATCATGTAATCGGTCTTTTTCCATTTTTAAACCAATTTG
>CAZYTI010000823.1:0-2943 GCA_964650065.1 uncultured bacterium | reverse complement strand
CCTGTTGAATCATCCCTTTCCGGCGTAGCTAAGGCAGTTGGGGAAGAGAATCGGGTTTGGTATCGTCGTGTTTTTATAAATAAGGATAAATGGCAGGGACAGCGCATCCTGCTTCATTTTGGGGGTGTGGATTGGGAATCGACGGTCTGGGTGAACGACCAAGAAATGGGCACCCATCGGGGCGGGTACGATCCTATTACCTACGATATTACGGACGCTTTACATGAGGAAGGATTGCAGGAAGTCATCATCTCTGTCTGGGATCCGGTCGATACAGGTACACAGCCCAGGGGTAAGCAGGTGAAGGAGCCCAGGGGCATCTGGTACACTTCGGTGACCGGTATCGGGCAGACGGTATGGATGGAGCCGGTACACGAATCTCATATCCAGCGTCTCAAATTTATCCCGGATATCGATGAAAATCTGATCAAAATCATACCTTATTATTCCGGATCGGTAGAGGGCCATGAAGTGAAGATTGTGGTGAAAGAAGAAGGCAGAACAGTGAGGGATTTGACCCTTCCGGCCAGGACGCGGATGGATATTTCCCTGACAAATCCCAAGTTGTGGTCACCCGATTCCCCTTTCCTCTACGATCTTGAATTAATCCTGAAAGATGGCACCGGGAGGAGCGTCGACAATGTCAAGTCGTATTTCGGGATGCGGAAAATATCTCTGGGCAAAGACGAATTGGGATTCAAACGGTTGATGCTGAACAACGAATTTGTCTTCCAACTCGGCCCCCTGGATCAGGGATGGTGGCCCGATGGGCTCTACACGGCCCCTACTGACGAGGCCCTTCGCTACGATATCGAGGTGACCAAGCAACTGGGTTTTAACATGGCCAGAAAACATGTGAAAATCGAACCTGATCGATGGTATTACTGGTGCGACAAACTGGGACTCTTGGTCTGGCAGGATATGCCCAGCGGGGACAGATATATCGGAAGGAGCGGAGAGGATATCCGGCGCACTCCCGAATCGGCAAGCCAGTTTGAGCAAGAATTGAAGATGTTGATCACGCATTTTGGCAACCATCCAAGTATCGTAATGTGGGTGCCCTTCAACGAGGGGTGGGGACAGTATGACACGGATCGTATCGTCGAACTCATCGTCGCACAGGATCCTACCCGGTTGGTGAACAGCGCCAGTGGATGGGCAGATCGCGGTGTCGGCGATGTACTGGATATCCACGCCTACCCGGGTCCGGCCATGCCCGAATCCGAGAATGACCGGGCTATCGTATTGGGCGAGTTCGGGGGATTGGGATTACCAATTGGAGGGCATACATGGCAGGACAGGGACAACTGGGGATATCGAAATTATAAAGATGTCCACGATTTGACCCTGGCCTACACAGAGTTGTATCAAAAATTGGAGACATTCAAATCCCGTGGATTATCGGCGGCCGTTTATACCCAGACCACGGATGTGGAAATAGAAGTCAATGGACTCATGACCTATGACCGTATGATCAAGATGGATCCCGATGATGTGCATCGTATCAATCAGGGATATCTACCGCCCAATGTAGAGGCTGAAGATGAAATTTTCCTGGAATCCCTTACCGTGAAACTGTACAATCTGGGTCGGACCGCCGAGATCCGGTATACGCTGGATGGGACTGACCCTTCTGAGACTTCTGAAATGGTTGCAGGTCCCCTTACCATCACCGAAACATCGACTGTGAAGGCCCGGACATTCTGGTCAGATGGAACCATGAGCAGTGTGGGTGAAGACACTTTCGAAAAAGTCCGTCTGACTGAGCCCGTACAAATGGCAGGCTTACAAACGGGCCTTCAATATTCGTATTATGAAAATGAGGGAGATCGGTGGAGCCGGTTGCCCGATTTTGCTGGCCTCATACCCAAAACGACGGGAAAAACATCTCAGTTTGATTTAAATCGGGCCAGGCGGGAAGATGATTATGGCTTGATATTCCAGGGATACATCGATATTCTACAGGATGGCGTTCACACTTTTTACACCCATTCCGATGACGGAACCAGATTGTTCATCCATTCCCAGTTGATCGTGGATAATGATTCGGTGCATGGCATGAGAGAGGTCGCCGGACAAATCGCGCTGAAGGCGGGAAAGCATCCTATTCGGGTGACTTTTTTTCAGGGGGGCGGGGGCAAGGGATTGGAAGTGTTTTACAGTGGTCCCGGAATCATGAAGAAGGCGATACCTGCAGACGTGTTGTATTACCAGAAATAGAACGCGGATGAAACGCCTGCCTGCTGCAGGCAGGGATTGGACAGATTTAAACGGATTAGATCTCAAATAAATAATCATTGGTGATTTGATATGAAGAAGCAGGATTATTCACGAAGAGATTTCTTGCGTACACTTGGGTTAACTTCCATTCTCCTGTCCAAATTTGGCATTCTGACTTGTCAGAAAAAAAAACCGAGGAAACCCAATGTCGTCATTTTCTTCACGGACGATCAGGGAACGATTGATGTCAATTTTTTTGGGGCTGATGATCTCCATACCCCACATTTGGATCAACTGGCCAGGCAGGGAACACGATTTACGCAGTTTTATGTGGGTGCGCCTGTTTGTTCACCTTCCCGGGCTGCACTGCTCACGGGCCGATATCCCGCACGGGCGCAGCTGACAACCAATGCCGGTGGAAATCGGGGACTCCCCGGGCATCAGTTCACCATGGCCGAGTTGTTCAGGCAGGCAGGATATCGCACGGCGATTTTTGGGAAATGGCATCTGGGAGAAGCGCCGGATCAGAGTCCCATCAGCCAGGGATTCGATGAATTTTTGGGGCATAAACGAGGATGCATCGATAATTATTCCCACTTTTTCTATTGGTCGGGTCCCAATCGCCATGATCTCTGGAAAAATGAGGAAAAATACTGGGAGGATGGGAGTTATTTTCCGAATATGGTGGTTCGGGAAGCCAGCCGATTCATGGAAGAAAACAGC
>CAZYTI010000822.1:0-2943 GCA_964650065.1 uncultured bacterium | reverse complement strand
TGTCCCCGAAGTCCTGGAGTTAAAGGACTTCGGGATCACCGGGTGTTTGGGGGGAGGGAGAAGAAAGTAATCGGTGAAAGAAGGTGGATAGTGAAAGCTAACAGCTAAAAGCTGCTATACAAGATAGAAAAATGATCAATAATTGCGATACATGATGATGGACACACATGATATTAAACCTCCAAGAATCGGTCATTGGTTGCTTCGGCGAATGGTTGTGGGAGAGATGCGTGATCGAGTTGTGGGGGATTTTGAGGAGATTTATGGTTCAATCTCCCGGGAGCAGGGGACATGGGCTGCTATGAGGTGGTTTGTCGGACAAATGATAAAATCGATTCCATCGTTTATTTTTGATCGGATTTACTGGAGGACGGTTATGTTATTCAACTATCTAAAGAGCGGATTGCGGCATATGCAAAAACACAAAGGCCATGCCTTCATCAATGTCGTGGGTCTTTCCATTGGTCTGGCCTGCACCATTCTCATCTTGCTTTGGGTGCAGGATGAGCTCAGCTACGATCGATTTCATGAGAATGCAAACGAGATCTATCGGATTGCCAGCGTGGAAACGGATCATGACCGGTATATGTCACAAAGTCCGGCTCCCCTGGCAGGTGTACTCAAAAATGACGTTCCAGAAATTGAAGCCGTTGTCCGATTTATATCCCGCCATCGACTCATTGCACGATACCAGGAAAAGGTCTTCAACGATTGGGAGGGGATGGCCGTCGATCCATCGGTATTTCAGGTTTTTACCTTCCCCCTCATCAAGGGGAATTCCCAAACGGCCTTGAATGAACTCAACAGTATTGTGTTAACGGAAAAGACTGCACGCAGGTGTTTTGGGGATGAGGCTCCCATGGGCAGGATGATGGAGGTTGAAGGAGAACTGGTCGAGGTCACAGGCATTGTACAGGATATTCCCTTGAACTCGGAAATTCGGTTCGATTATCTGAGGCCGTTTGAATCCCTTAAGGAACTGACCGAATACCGCCGTTTCATCTGGAATTGGTTCGCCTGTCATACCTATGTTCTGTTAAATGAGAATACGACAGTGAATCTGGTTAATGGGAAGATTGCCGACCTCCTGATGACAAATCGACCCTGGATGAAAAGTCCCTTGAAATCTTTTCTTGAGCCTTTGCCACGGATGCATCTTTATGATCTGGCTGGGGGAGGGCCCATCAAATACGTCATCATTTTTACATTGATCGCTTTTTTCATTTTACTCATTGCCTGTATCAATTTCATGAACCTGTCCACAGCCCAGTCGGCACACCGGGCCAAGGAAATCGGCCTGCGCAAGGTGGTGGGTTCGAATCGTTTCCAAATCGTGAAACAATTTTTCAGTGAATCGATTCTGATTACCTGTATTTCCGTACTCCTTGCCATGATCCTGGTCATATTGTCGCTTCCCTGGTTCAACCATCTTTCCGGTAAGCAACTGTCGATCCAATCCTGGAACGGAAGCATGTTTCTCGGCCTAATGGCCATCACCTTAATTGCGGGATTCATCTCGGGATCGTATCCCGCCCTGATTCTTTCCTCCTTTCAGCCGGTGAAAATGTTGAGAGGGAGTCTCTTTTTTAAATCCGCCTCGAAAGCGGGTGGAAGCAAATCGGGAGCGCTGTTCAGGAAAGTGTTGGTGATCATTCAATTCACCCTTTCTATCGGATTGATGGTTTGCACGACCCTGATTCACAAACAACTCCATTATATGAGAACCAGTGATTTGGGATTTGATAAGGAGAACCTGGTCCATATCACCATTCCGGATGATGTGAAGGATCGGGTTCAGATTATCAAGCATGAGCTATCCCAAAATGCAACCATCGCAGGGATTACGGGCTACGGCAGGACCGGCCATGGGGGTAATATTGCATGGGAAGGCATGCTCAATGATGAAGCGTATATAGAATTAATGAGTAATGAGTTGAATTATTTTGTTGTGGATTATGATTTCTTAAAAACAAATGGGATTACGCTCATTGCAGGCAGAAATTTTTCAGAGGAATTTTCTTCGGATATTGAGGAGGCATATCTCGTCAATGAAGAAGCCATTCGGCGATGGGATCTGGAATCTCCTGTGGGGAAACAGTTGTCACTGGTCATGAATAAAGGAAACATCATCGGCATCTACAAGAATTTTCATTTCTCCGGATTGCGTGACCGCGTTTATCCGGAAGTCCTGTATTTAAAACCCAGGCAACCCTGGGATGACTATTCATTCTTCCTGGTACGATTGCAATCCTCCCAGGTCTCCGAGGGTTTGGCGACGTTAAGATCGGTGTGGAAAAAGTACAGCCCGAAGACACCGTTGGAGTATCACTTTGTGGATGAGATGATCGACAGGGAATATCAATTTGAAGAACGGTTGAGTGGGCTCTTTAATGCCTTTACGTTTTTGGCTGTTTTTATCTCCTGCCTGGGATTGTTTGGTCTGGCCTCGTTCATGGCGGAGCAGCGCACCAAGGAGATCGGTGTGAGGAAAGTATTAGGCGCTTCGGTGCCGAGTATCATTCAATTGCTGTCCAAAGAATTCAGTAAATGGGTGCTCCTGGCCAATGTGATTTCATGGCCCATCGCCTATTATGCTATGCAGAGGTGGCTGCAGGATTATCCCTACCGTACACAGATTTCTCTTTGGATATTCCCAATAGCCGGCGTATCGGCATTCGTCATTGCGTTGCTCACCGTCAGTTACAAAGCCTTGAGGGCCGCAAGGTCGAATCCGGTGGAGGCGCTGAAGTACGAGTGATATCAAAGTGGATTTGAGTTAGTGTGACTTATCGGAGAAAAGGAGGCCGGAAACCGGAGACCGGAAGGGATTGGGGATTAGGGATTGGGGGACAGGAGGTGAACGGTGAACAGTAAACGGTCAACGGTGAAAAAGGTGAACAGTTATCAGTGCACTCGATCAGTTTTGGTGTTGGTGTCGGGTGT
>CAZYTI010000821.1:0-2945 GCA_964650065.1 uncultured bacterium | reverse complement strand
AAATTTGCCAAAGTCCAATCACAAAAAACAATGGATATACAACGGTCAAGGATAAACGCGTGAATCAGGATGGAAGTGATAACCTCATCGGTATTGAAGTTCTGAAGTTCAGCAATCGGACTGTGAAGCTTTAAATATACATTGAGGACCGGGTCATTCCGAAATAGAGAAAGGGAATAATAAAAAGGGTAGTGTCAAAAGTTTTATGAAAAAAGAGAGAAAGACATGAAACCACAGAGGCCACAGAGAAAAAGAAAAATACTCTGTGTATCGAAAGGTGAACGCATCAAAGATATAGCTTCTTGTGATATCATGATAAAGATGATCATCCGGATAAAAATATTTCCGGAGTAATCATTTCTCTGTGTGCTCTGTGGTTAATTTTATGCAAAACCTTAAAAAAGATAAGGAGGAAAAAAAGTGAAAGTTCTAAAAGTTCTCAGTATTGTCGTGCTGATAGTACTAATTACCCCGGTAAACCAGATTTTTGCCCAGGAAACCAACAGTGTCAAGACCATTCTCACCAACTGTGTGATCATCGATTGCACGGGCGAAGCACCAAAACAAGACATGACCGTGGTTGTCACGGGTAATGTCATTACCGAAATACGACGTGGCGTTTACAGTCAACCTTCCGGTGAAAAGAATGTCCGGGTGGTTGATCTTAAAGGAGCATACCTGCTTCCGGGATTATGGAATGTCCATACACATCTGGCCGATCTGCTCCCCGATCCCAAAAAGATACAGGACAATGAGCCATTACAGCCGGCTCTGATCCGTGCATTCAGGAATTGTATGGATGGACTCAGGAGAGGCTTCACCGGACTCCGAAATGTAGGAGATCGGGATTATATCGATGTTTTCTTGAGGGAGGCTTTTGATGCCGGGGTATTCGTCGGTCCCCGTATCTTTGCCTCCGGATATGGTATCTCTAAAAGTCGAAGATACGGTAACAGACCTGGAAGTTTTCATATTGGGATAACAGATACTTCCGAGGTAAAGAAAGCCATACAGGAGAATATTACGAACGGTGCAAATATAATTAAGATATTTGCTGACCGACTTCAACAGGATGAACTCGAAACGGCTATCAATACGGCCCATGCACACGGTCTAAGAGTGACCGCCCATGCAGGAGAACCCGCAGCCGGAAAAGCGGTGGCGGCGGGTGTTGACTGCATCGAACATGGATACAGACTGACAGATGAGACCATCAAACTCATGGCTGAAAAAGGGACATACTATTGTCCGACCATTGTGTGTAATCTGAGTGCCGGCTATATTGCCGAACGCGAGGCGAAAATAGCGGAACTGGGTTTACCACAGGACTCTGTCGTCGTTGAAGGCAGAATACTCGTTGCCTATGCCGACGAACGTTCGGATAGCATGGCATTTGGGCAGCGTGAAATACTCAAGAAAGCGGTGAATTGGGGTGTTACGGTTTGCAACGGAAGCGACTCCAATCCTGTGGGAGAAATCGGTCTTTTGGAGATCGAGCAGTTGGTGTTTTCCGGCATGACCGAGATGCAGGCGTTGATGGCTGCCACCCGGAACTGTGCAGACCTGTGTCAGGTTTTAGACAAGTTGGGAACCGTTGAGAAAGGAAAGATCGCAGATCTGATCGTCGTAGAAGACAATCCCCTCGACAATATTTCAAATCTGAGAAAATTAAAAATGGTCTTCAAAGACGGAAAACAGGTGAACCTTGAGAAAGACGAAGGTCAGTCCAGTTTCTGGAAGCTCTACTTCTTGGAGTAGATGGTGTCAAATGTATTCTATTGGACAATTGATTTGGCAACGAAAGAATACTAACCTGAAAATTCATTCGCCACAAAGACACAAAGTTTAAATAAAACAAAATGTTATATGAGATTACATTCAAATGAGAAGTTATTAGAAAACCAATTGAGTTAAAATACGAAGTTATCTTAACTTTATTATTCTTAGTGTCTTAGTGTCTTTGTGGCATTCATTTAGGAATAATCCAGGCTACTATAGGAGTCGACAAATATGGTTAAGAAACGTTTTTGTCTATTTATCTATTCTCTCATTATCCTCGTTCAGGGGCTCCAGGCCCAAAATCCTGAATCAGATGAGATGAGGGAATTGATGAATCAGATCCGCCGGGATAAATTTGATATCATCCTGCCTCAAATCATGAGGGAATACAATATCGATATGTGGATTCAAGTGATGAGAGAAAGTAATCCTGATCCCATCGGTGCAGATCTGGGCAGTAACTCCGGTGTATTCATCTTTACGGACCGCGGAGGAGACAGGATCGAACGGGCTGTCCTCGGTCAGAGTTCGGATGCACCGAGACAGTTTACTCTGGTTCGGGAAAGCGGTGCCTACGACATCGTGGCCAAGGATTTTCCCCTCGTGTCTCATCCCTCTAGGCGTGAACTGCCTGGAGGTCCTGAAACGGAGTTGGATCACAGATTTGATGACGTCGGAGAATTTATCGCTGAGCGCAACCCCAATCGCATTGCTGTCAATTATCTGGAAAAGATGGGACCGCGTGTTGAGCATGAGGTTCCAAGACTGCGATCCGACGGTATTTCTCATACAGATTTCAGGCTATTGGTCAAAGCGATTGGAGACAAATATGCCAATAGGATAGTCTCTGCTGAATATCTGATCATAGAATACTTGGCCAGGGGAGTGAAAAGCGAACTCGAACTCTATAAAAAAATACGACAAATGATGACAGAATCTTTAGAAAGAGATATTAATCACATCGTGCCGGGAGTTACTAAATTGAGTGATCTTGTAGGGGATGCTTCCGTCATGGATCCGGATGGATACAGAACCGGCAATGGGAACCGTGTCATCCAGAGAGGTGACCTGATTACACTCAATTATGGTCTCGAAGACAGCTATTATAACTCCCTCTCATTCGCCAGGTATGAAGAGTGGGAATTCGGGAACTTCTATGATACTTT
>CAZYTI010000820.1:0-2950 GCA_964650065.1 uncultured bacterium | reverse complement strand
GTAGTTTTTCAGCAATACCTTGCCGGTAATTGATCTTAATCGATTTTCGGCCAGCATGACGAATTGCGGCCTCGATTAGTTTTGTAGAAATATCTATTCCATAAACGATCGCACCTTTTTCAGACAAATATTCCGATGTAAAACCACCGCCACATCCAACATCAAGAACTGATAATCCATTCCAGTCGTTAATGAACTTTGAAAAATAGTAGAATCTTGGCTCATTAAAGCTATTTAGCAATGACATCTTGCTATCTGGGTTCCACCAATTCTCTGCCTCATTTTCATATACATCCATTTCGTTAATATTCATAAAAAATCTCCCGTAATCAGCACTGCAAACAGTAAACTCACATGCCTGAAGTAACTAAAAGAGATTCGAGTGTAATGAATCATATCTAAGATTTATTTTCCCTCTAAAATTACGATCAAAGCCGATCCAAAACCTCTTGTATTTTATCTGGCCAATATTCGATTCCCATTTCTTGGCACATAGATAGAGCCTTGTTCAAATTTTCTAAAGCATTCCCTCAAGCCCCAGCTCCTTTAGTTTTTCCGGTGAGGGGGCACTTGTCTCCTTGTCCCAACCCCTTTCGTCGTAGAAATCGTCCAGCATCTCCTCTATATCTTGGGGCGTCAATTCCCGGGTTTTGTAATAATCCATCAGGGGCATCTCATTTCCGTTCACCTTCATAGGGGTGAACCACACGTCCGGGGGCCTGTCATCCTTGCGGGTAAATCCGGCCTTGAAGTTGAGAATCTTCAGCAGGTTCCAGCATCGTTCCCCGGCCAGGAGAAGACTCTCCGGGTCCATCTCAATCCCAGTTACGGCAGTATAGAATTGGGCGAGGCTTTCCAGGTTGTGGAACCTTCCGATATACAGTCTGTTGCATAGCCCGAGGCTGTTGCACACCGATGTGTAGTCCTCGCCATACCTTGTAAGGCGCCCCACATTGAAAGAGGTAGGGGTAAAGATGCGCTCAATGGCTTCCTCGGGAACACCGCACCGCCGGGCCTGACGCACCCACTGTTCCACGGGTCTTTCTCGGTTATATGATGGAGATCCCAGTGCTCCCTGCTGGGACGCGCAGCGCCCCGGTTGAACCAGCAGCTCGAATTCCATGGTCCCCATACCGCACAGTCGCGGCTCCTGGGCTGATATGATGTTGAAACCTTTAATGTGGACGGCGTCTTTTTCGGTTCCTCTCCCGATACGGCGGCAGGCACCAAGTATGCCTTCGGCCATGACATCGCCGAATCCTTCCCGGCGGGCGGTCATCTCGAGCATCTTGGAGGTTGTCTCCTCATCTTTCTTCAGTTCGATACCGCCGGTGTCCTCTTTGGTGATGGTTCCCTGCTCATACAGATAGACCATATAGTCCCACACAGCCCCCCACTGGAACCGGCAGAGTCCGAGCCTGTTGGTCTGATCCATGCCACGCAGAGCATCCCCGTAGTCGTCTATCGTGCCTCCCTTGAAGGGGGCGGCCATGATAGCGGTGTCGTAAATGATTGTACCGGCATGCTTGCCTTCGAAGATATCTATCCGGTCCTTGTCACACATCAGGCATGTCGGACAGGAGATGTTTTTCCTGGATTTTTTATGTATTTCATAAATGGCATCCGTGTATTGGGAGCCTTTGGGGTCGTGGACCAGTTCCCGCCAGTTATTCCTGATGACCCCCATACCGGAAAGCCACTGCCGGGTCATGGCCATGGAACCTCCTTTCATCATTTCATCTCTCAGATGGTAATCCATGATCCGGCCGATCTCTTCCTTGACCATTTTATTCAGTTTTCTGGTGTCGGCAACCTTGATACCTTTGCTCCCCTGCTGCACGACGATGGCCTTGAGATTCTTCGATCCCATTACCGCGGGAAATCCCCCGGAGCCCAAGGTTCCCCCTTTGTCTATGAAGGTGAGTGAAATCCGCACCAGGTTTTCTCCCGAGGAAGCGATGGGCATAACACTGCAGGGCTCGTGTCTTTTTCGCAGTTCATCGGTGGTGTCATAAATATCCATGCCCCAGAGGTCCGCTGCATCACAAAGCTCAACGGCATCATCGGCCATACGCAGGTACACCGGTCTTTCCGCCTTGCCGGTGACGACCAGGACATCATAGCCTAAGGTTTTCATCATAAAGGGTAGATGCCCGCCCCCGGCATGCTCCGGAAAACCACCGTTGAGAGGGCATTTGGTGGTGAGAGCGATCTCAGAGGATCCTGGGACCGTGGTTCCGGTCAGAGGACCCGTACCCAGGATGATTGCATTCTCCGGTGAAAAGGCGTCCACGTCGGGGGGAATAAGGTCGCGGGCCAGCTTCATGGTAAACCCCCAGCCCCCGATGAAGGTCCTAGCAAGTTCGGGATCAACCGGCTCCTTTCTTGTTGTTCCATCGGACAGATTGACATACAGAATGTGACCGGCATATCCAAACAGTTCCATTTTTTCACCTCCATCTTCAGCAAAAGCTGTTCTTTAATAAATTCGGATCTGATCCCTAATTTGTGCAATGATAAGTAAAAAAGCAAGGTTCATGAAAAATCCAGCGGGCTTTGGGCCTCCTTTATTAAAAAAGCTTTATATCGTTTTTATATTGGCAGGAATTTGAATCATATGCATTTATCCAGCTTCCTTATATCATGATTATTTACATGTTATGAGTTTCCTGACCTAACCATCTTATTAAACACATCAAAAAATTTATGTTCCACTAAGGCAAAAACCTGCGATATCCTCAAATCTTGGACAAAATGGAAACCTGTGAAACTGATACCGTTGCTCAGATTTGATCGGTGTTTCAGTATGTTGAAATTATCTCAGGTTCGACCAACATCCCAATTTTAAAGATTCCTCAGCCTCTGCCGCTAGGCAAAAGCCTGAGGTCAATGAATCATATCCAAGATTTTTTAACATTGGGATGTTGGTCGAACCTGAGATAATTTCAAC
>CAZYTI010000819.1:0-2950 GCA_964650065.1 uncultured bacterium | reverse complement strand
ATTTCGGATTTCGGATGTCGAATTTCGGATGTCGAATTTCGAATTGAAGAGAAGTGATTTTAGATGTGAGTCGTTATTTGTCAAATTTAGGTATCATTAAATCGTTTTTAAGATAACAACTTGATTACTGAATCAAGTTTATGAAGTAGAATACTTGCCTCAACGATGACTTTTGCGTCCACCCGCATCTGGCGGGACTCGGGCGCATAGATCAAATTAAATAAGTTGCCATTGGAGGCAGCTTTTTTTATATTGACACATGAAAATTATGTATTAAATTTCAGAGTCTATTATAAAAAAATGAGTGGTAATATCATGGAAAAACATTACAAAGAAAGAATAGTAGTCGATTCAAAAATTCATTTTGGAAAACCATGTGTTGCCGGCACGCGTATATCTGTCGAAAATGTATTAGAATTAATCCAGAATAATATTTCCTTCGAAAAAATAATTGAAGAATTTTATCCGGATTTAAGTGTTGAAGATATCAAAGCTTGTGCCGGATATGCTTTGGATATCGTAAGGTCCGAAGAGATTCATATAGATACGGTGTGACATGCAGTTCTTGGCAGATCAAGACGTGTATCGTGTGTCTATCAATAAACTCATTGAATGGGGACATAATGTTTTAAGAGCTTCCGATCTAGGAATGCAACGTGCTTCTGATGAAGAGTTGTTAAAAAAAGCGAGAGATTTAGAGCGTTTACTTGTTACTAGAGACAAGGACTTTGGTACCCTTACATTCTTAAGGGAAGAACTTTCATCAGGAATAATACTCCTTCGTGTTGAACCGGAATCCGTGGAAAAGACACATAGGCAACTTAATCGGCTTTTAAGTGATCATTCCGAAGAGGAACTCAGAAGACTTTTCTGTGTTGTGAAGCCGAATCGTTATAGACTTCGCCGACTGGATTGATTTTTATCAATTAGGAAAGATGGGTAGGTAGATGGGTTTTTAAAAATTGAGTCACACCAACTTAAGGGGATTATAAATGCAGACTGCAATTTTAACTAGTCAATCAAAATCTGATCTAAAGCTTTTATTAGAACTGGCTCAAAAAATAGGAATAAAAACAAAAGTTCTCACGCATGATGAAATTGAAGAATTGGGTCTAATTTTAGCTATCAAAGATGGAAGAACAGGTAAATATGTGGATACTGAGAAATATTTAGAAAAACTTAACATATGATTGTCAGAATTGATAAAAGCTTTGAAAAGGATGTGGAACGAGTAAAGGATCGGAATATTTTAAGTAAAGATATTTATAAATATTTTCCTTCTGATTAAATTGATTGATCCTGATGCTTATTTCGGATTGAAAACCAGTTGCCTTTGTTGGCGACTTTTTTTATTTTTAATTTAACTCAAACAGATGCCTTTTGGTCATTAATAATTATTTCATAAAAGCATTATGGCCTATAAAATCGTTTTGACATGTGACCGTACGCTGGCCAGTATTTATCATGGGAACACTTTCCTGGGATTCAGTGCATGCCTGCCCAAACGTGTTATTCCCGATTGGTTTTATTATTCTGTGATATGTCCCAGTGGTCCGGTAGATGAAAACGGCGCTCTGAAATTTGCCGGGTATGGATTGCGCAAGATCGAAGCGGCCCTGTTAGCCAATGGATTTCATCGTGACGATGTCATTGTTGCCCATCCGGATCATCTCCATAAGGTGGTGACACAGGAGACAAAAATATTGGGTGTTTGTGCCAACGATCCTCTGGGCATCGGTCCGGCGACTTCGACTTTTGTGACGCTCTGGGGGGGTGAAGGCCGTATGGTCACCAAACTCAGGGAGGTGCTCTCTCATCCTGTCATCGAGAGATATCGACCGATGGTCTTCTTGGGAGGGCCCGGTGCCTGGCAATTGGCCGTTTATCCTGAAAAAAGATCCGAATTGGGCGTTGATTGTGTTGTGGTCGGAGAAGGGGAAGTCACGGTACCCAAACTGTTCTCCCAGGTGATCAACAACAATATGAAAATCCCCCCGGTTGTTGAGGGTGAAAAGACGACAGGTGATGACATTCCCAACATCGTGGGTGGCACGGTGGCCGGTCTCGTGGAGGCGACGCGGGGTTGTGCCCGCAGCTGCGCTTTTTGCGTCCCTTCATTACGGAAAGTGCAGTCGAGACCTTTAAAGAATATTCTTGAAGAAATAGCATTCAATATTCAGGCGGGCAATACTGATGTGCTGTTGCATGGAGAAGATATTCTTCTATACCAATCCGACGGATTGAATGTCAACTCCGGTGCCGTGGTCGAGCTGTTCGAGAGAGTGAGTCGTGTGCCGGGTGTGGTCGGTGTGACGGCTATGCACACCGCACTTTCATCGGTGATGAGTTCACCGGGCACCATAGAGAAAATTGCCGGAGTCCTAAATCTGGGTTCCGAAAAATATCCGGAGATCAACTTTCAGGTGGGGATCGAGACAGGGAGTCCCAGGTTGATCCGGAAACATATGCAAGGCAAGGTTTATCCCTTCAGCCCTGAAGCATGGCCCGAAGTGGTTCGTGAAGGATTCCATACTTTAACAAAAAATTTTATCGTCCCCTGTTCTACCGTACTCTTGGGACTTCCCGGGGAGGAAAAGGAGGACGTTCAGCAGACCATCGATCTGGTAAAATCCCTGCGATCCTATCGCAGCGTCATCGTTCCCCTGCTCTTTACGCCCATGAAGACCACGCTGCTCGAAGCGTCCCGGCCCCTGCTGATGGAAGATATGACACCCAGACATTATGAGTTATATGCCCTATGCTGGGATCATAATCTAAAATGGGCAACCTCTCTGTGGACAACCTATGCCCGCAACACGCAAATTTTTTTCAGAACGATTATGAATGCGGTCGTACGGTGGGGCGCAGGGCCGGTACGGAGACGGGTGATGAGGAATGCGAGGAAGCATGGGGCGGGTTTGTAAAAGCGAAACGCAAAGGCGCAAAGGAG
>CAZYTI010000818.1:0-2952 GCA_964650065.1 uncultured bacterium | reverse complement strand
TGTTTAAAAAGAGAAAAAAAATGGTAATCAAAATGGCACTAACTATCATTCTTGTCTGAATAACTACTATAACATTAGTTAAGAGAACAATAAAAACAAATAAATATTTTTTTTCTTGTTTTTTCATATACTTAGCGAATACGATAACAACACTTATTAATATTATTTGATATCCTACAATTATACGTAACCCTCTCTCAATTCCTATATGAGATAAATTTACGTCTTTATAAAAAAAGAAAAGATGAAATTTATCAAATAGTATCCACTGAATAGAAATGAATAACCCTAGAAGGCAACCCATTAAAACAAAATAATTTGTAAATTTACTGATATCAATCTTGTGGTGATATACGATAAAATATACTAAAAATATTGGAAAATATTTTGCTGCCTTAATACCAAGAATAACGGATTGGCCTTGATATTTTGCATAAACAATCCCTAAAGCTACAATCACTAGTTCATCGACTCAAAAGTTTTGTTATTGATTTTGGCAATTTAATTTTTCACTCTTCGCGGCTTTTACAGCCATTAGTTTAAGTCATGAAAAGGCTGAATTGTTTCAAAGCGTTGTGAGCCTTTACTGCTTGGTTCTCTTTTTCAGCACTGCTGATAATGCCATGGATATAGTGTTTTTTCTCAAAAATCAAGTCGTGAAGCTGTTTCCAAATCTTAGTATTGACTTTGTCGTAGTAGGTTTTGGCAATATTGGACATTAGGAGCAGTTGCTTTGTTAAGAATTTGATGTCCATCTGTTTGCTTTCGATGATAAGGAGGTTATTGAAACGTTTAATGGCCTTTTCTTGTAACCCCTCACCTGTATATTTCCATGTAAATGGGTGAGCAAAGAAACTATTCCAGGTTTCAATGAATTCTTCTATGATCTCCTGTAAAAGTTGCACCGAAGAGAATGATTGATGCTTCAGGCATTTCTTGTTGAGAATGCCAAACCATATCTCAATCATGTTGAGCCATGACCCGTGAAAGGGTACGAAATGAATAACGATTCGTTTATCATCCCTCTGAAGCCAGTTGCGACGTTCAATGCCGGTTTTGAGTGGGTGATAGATTGCGCCACTTAACGCGGCGACGGTCTTGCAGAAGTCATTATGGAAATGGGTATTTAAGTTATCCATGATGTAATGAATTTGAGCATCACAAGGCAAAGAATTAACGTGCTCTTTGAAAACACGTATTAAGGTTTGTGTATTGTGGTTTGGGGTGCATTTGCCAAAGACTTTGCCTGTTTTGGGATTGAGAAAAGCCAGAAGATCTGTAGTCCCGTTGCGCCTATATTCAAATTCTTCGTATTTGGGTTTGTTAGCTCCCGGGGGTAAATCCGGGGCCAGAGGACATTTGGCCTGAAGACCTGTGCATTCATCATAGTTAAACAGATACTCTGGGGGGTGGAGACAGAGGTCAACAATATGCTTCATTTTCGGAAAGAAATCAGGGTCGGTAATTCCCAAGAAATACTTATGCAAATGCGGTCGTAGGGAATGACTTTTCAAAATACGTTGAATGGTTGAATGACTCATAGAACAACCGATAATTTCCCTATGCTCCTTCAAATAATCCTCTGCCCATCTCAATGACCATCTATTACATCCGGGCAAAGGAGAAACTTGGCAGTAAAAGGCAATGGTCTTTAGTTGTATTTTCTCACTATAAACTGGAGGCCGTCCACTTCTGTTTTGATCGCATAACTGGCCGCCGTTCATTGATCGTAATATCCATCTCCGGACAGTAATGGTATGGCGGTTCACGAACCATGCGATAGTTTGTGGATTGACTCCGCATTGATTAAGCGCAAGCATTTCAGATCGTTCTTTAATCTGTTTGAGCCCGGCAATCTGATGTTTAGCCGAGGAGTTTGAATCATGATTGTCAGGAAAAAACTCATTTGCCGTGTCAATAATCATTGCTTTGAGGTTTTTTTTAAATATTCCACGAGTGCAGGAAGCGATTTTGATATCTTAGGCAACCCCAACTTTTCCATATGGAATCGAATTGATCGATCAGGCAAAATCAAGTTGCATCGTTCATTGATCTGTTCAGATATGACCCGGCTTGAGGTTGGTTTGCCGGTTATGGAATTGGCAGCAACCTGCTGGATCAATTCAGCCTTAATTTCCGGAGTGAATCGATAATCTTGAATTTGCCCTTTTCGCTTATCAATCAACGAATAAACGTCTCCTTCCTGCATCTTGTTATTGAGGTCTCTGACATGCCTTACAGTAAATCCAAGAACCTCAGATACCTCTTTAGCGGAAAGAAGACCGTTGTTTAAAAAAGTAAGGAGAATGGCTTTGCATTGCAATGGATTTGTCCGGGGGATTAGGATCGACTCATTGTTTTCACTTAATTGAATGATGACGTTTTGCTCAGTAACGCCTAAGGAGATTTTGAGAGGCACCTTCTCTTTGATAACCTTAACGGATAGCTGTTTTCTTCTATCTTCAAATGCCGAAAGGCCGTACCGATCGGCTCTCGTGAGAAAGGACAAAAAGGTTCCAATGGGCATTTTTAAATATTGGGCAATATCTTCTCTCTTGGCTCCAAACAAAAACAGAGTAAATCCAATCATTCGGTTAATGACGTTAACCCCGATGGATTCATAGGCTTTATTGAGTCGCTTTGTGGAGTGGATACTTGAGAAGCTCAGGTTTGTTGGGCAATTTAACATATGCATTCCTCTCTTTATACATCATACGTTTTAGAGGGATAATATGCCCCTAATAATTGTATTTGTCAAGTAAATAGTGTATATTTTAGCTCTTGATGCTCATTATTTCATATGATATTATAGCATTTAAGGGAATTTTTATATTGCCAGTACGGGATGCAGAATTTTCGATACGATGAACTAGTGAAATTTGATTTGGTTGTCAAATAAAAAGGAACCACGGTCCACGTGACGTCAGGCCGGGCAGGGCCATCTCCTTACCG
>CAZYTI010000817.1:0-2953 GCA_964650065.1 uncultured bacterium | reverse complement strand
CCTGCCCGTGTCTAACACCTCATGAAAATCCTAAAACCGCCGCCGACTTCACCCAGTATATTCTCCACTGGAACTTCCACATTATCCAGATATAATGGGGTTGTAGATGCACCACAGAGCCCCAGTTTGTCCTCCCCATTTCCGGAGGAGAATCCTTCCATCTCCTTGGTGACGATAAACGCCGTGAGTTTGGCGGTATCGATATCCTCGCCGGGTCGACGAACTTTGGCCAGTAATGTGAATACATCCGCAATTCCACCATTCGTAATCCACTGTTTACTCCCGTTGAGGATGTAATATTTCCCATCATCCGAGAGTTCGGCCGTTGTTTTAATGTTCGCCGCATCGCTGCCTGCCTCCGGCTCCGTCAGGGCAAAAGCGGCAAGCTTTTCACCGGAAGCCAAATCGGGCAGAAAACGACGCTTCTGATGCTCGGTGCCGAATAACAAAATGGCTTTCAAGCCGATGGAGAGATGGCCGCCATACAGCACAGCTGTGGATCCGCAAACCCCGTTGATGATTTCCATGGTTTTATGGTATAAAAAATCGGGCTGTTCGCATCCGCCGTACGCCTCCGGTATACTGAGGCCCCAGAGTCCAATATCTTTGATGCCTTTCTTAACAGAATCAGGAATTTGATGGGATCGGTCGATTTCGACGGGATCGATCTGTTCTGTGGCAAAGCTGCGTATCGTGTCGAGCATGGCAGACATGACGTTACGCTCGTCTTTTCCATACGTGGGAAATGGTTTCAGAATATCATGATCTAAGCATCCATCGAACAGAGACTGTACAAATCCACCTTGTTTTTGTGTTTCAGCCACGACAACTCCTTTATGATACCATTACAATTTATAGCTTCCAGTGGCACTGGCTGTTTTGATTTGATAAAAATGCCGGATAATGCGTCCTGATTGCTTCCACCATTTGATCGTAGGGGAGATCGGCGAACTGGCCATGATCCCGCACATATTCCATATGCAGGTTGCCGTTACGGTCGAATTGGTGAAAGATGGAATCATTTTTACCATCGAATTCGAGAGGACTTACATGGAAACGCTGGCAAAGAGACAGATTAAATGCCGGTGTTGCCTTCACCCATTTCTTTGCTAAAAACAACTCGGCATAGCCGTGAAAGACAAAAATATCACTTTGCATCAACTGCTTGAGACGGTCCGTGGCCAGATGGTTTCTCACATCGGCAAAACCCAATCGACTGGGAATGCCCTCGATACGGCCCACGGCAGCTAACAGAATGGCTTTGGAAATGCAAAAACCTTTTCCCTTGGCCAATACGGCACTGGCTTTCATGGCATCCGGTCTGAAATCGATATGATAGGGATCGTAGTAAAACCCATCACGAACCGCATAATACATCTTGACGGCTTTTTCGATTTCCCTCGTTTCATCTCCGCAGGTCGTTTTAGCGTATTCAATGACTTCAGGAAAATCACAATCAATGAATCTTGTCGGTTTGAGATACTGCTGAAAGTCTTCCGTTAATGGTGCACTCATCCTAATTCCCGTTTCATTCAAAATCATTCCCGGCAGAACGAATTCCCAATTACCAAGAGCCACATAACTTTTACTCAACTCAAAGGTGAGTCGATTCTTCAACATCTTTCTGTATTTTGGCTAACATCTCTTTATCTTTCAGAACATGCCTGTATCTTGCCTGGTATTTAAAATAGGCCTCAACCGATTTTCGTTTGGTCAATTTCTTTGTGATTCGTCGTTCTCCGTTTTCAATTTCATACAGCTTCACAAAGCCGGTCTGAACCGCCAATTGGGCCACTTTAATCATATCCTTCGTATCAATACCCCACCCGGGGGGACAGGGTATGTGACAGTGGATATAACTGGGTCCCCGAATATTCATCGCTTTCTTGACGCGTTCGGTGAAATCCAGAGGATATCCAATGGAAGTGGACGCCACGTAGGGCGTTCCATGAGCCGCAACGATTTCGACCATATTTTTTCTCAACTCCGGTGTACGGTCCTCCCCCCTGACCAATGAACCCACAGGCGTCGTTGATGTGCGAGCCCCGAACGGTGTGGTCCCACTACGCTGCCCGCCCGTATTCATATAACTCTCATTATCAAAGCAGATATAAATAAAATCCTGATTTCTTTCAATAGCGCCGGATAGAGAAGCAATTCCGATATCGGCAGTACCTCCGTCACCCGCAACCACCAACAAATTGACGCCTTTTCTTTTCTCCATCACCCTTAAGGCCGAATCAATCCCTGAAATAACAGCAGGCCCGTTTTCAAAAAGGACATGAAAATGGGGCACTCTGGGAACACCCATCTGCATGATAACCGCCAGACAACCCGTTGAGTTGATCACCATGGTATTTTTGCCTAATATCTTCAAAGCATGCCGGAATGCCAGTAATTGACCACAACCTGAGCATGAGAGCGAACCCAGGGAAAGGAGTTCGTCGTCCGGCAGTTCTTTTAATTTCATAGCCATTAATCAGCCTCTTGTGATTGGTCGTTTTTACCTATTAAGGAGCTATAGGGTATAAGGGGAATAGGGAATATAGGATACAAGGTCCACAATCACCAGGCGGCGACGAGAGAATGTCCATTTAAAAAACGGTCGATTTCGCCGCTCGGGCGCATTGTGTTGTTAGCTGTTCTGTAAATATCCTGTCTATATAGTCGTAGTCGCCTCCGCGCTCAAGAAACAAAATGTGTGCTTTACAGAACCTTTCTTTGTTCCATGATCCGTCATCGTATTTCTTGCAGAGATCTTCATACGGTGTTGATGAGATGATGTACGAATCCATCGAAATGTTCTTCCGCTTGCCTCTCGCGGAGATATCCTTCGCCAGGTCCGGCAGCTTTTCATGCAATTGTGCTTTTTGGTCGTGCTCATAAGCTTCGGCGTGAAGCATCCCGTGTGGCTCCACAAAAACGATGCGCTGTCGCTTCCCATCAATGATCC
>CAZYTI010000816.1:0-2953 GCA_964650065.1 uncultured bacterium | reverse complement strand
AAGGACATGAGACTGTAAACGGTGATCGGTGAGTGGGTACTGAAGTGGATCAGCAAATCAGGACATCAGTGGGCAGGATATCAGAGAATCAGCGGATCAGGAGAAAACACATATCTGATATTCTGGTATCCTGATCTCCTGCCGACTGATTTTCTGATAAGCTGATATGCTTTCAAAGGCCTTAAAAGTAAGTAGATCATGAGGAAGAAGGTCATCGGTGAACAGTGTTTAAAGAATGGTAATCGGGGCACAAGGTTAAAATGAGACTTAAAAATGAAACCATGATCAGACCTCCACGAATGGCAGAATGGGTGTTGCGGCGAATGACCAAGCGGCATGAAAAGTTTTCCATCCTGGGAGATTATGAAGAAGAGTTCCTTGAAATTGCCCGATTCCGGAGTTTGGGAGAGGCCAGAATTTGGTATTGGAAACAGACGTGGAGTTCAACAATACCCTTTGTATTCAACAAATTATTTTGGAGTCTTGCCATGTTCAAGAATTATTTAAAGATTGCCATCCGAAACATGAAGAAGCACAAGGGGTATTCCTTTATTAATATTGTCGGCCTGGCCATTGCTATGGCATGCTGTATTTTAATTATGGCTTATATTTTCCATGAACTGAGTTATGACCGGTTCCACGAAAATACCGACAGGATATATCGCATGGGTACGCATTTCAATTTTGCAGGCATGGATACCCGGGCCGCCGTCAGTAATCTTCCACCGGCAGCCATCATGAAGCAAGCATTCCCAGAGGTCGTCGATTTTGTGCGTTTCAGGAGATACCATTATCGAACATCGGTGGAATATCGGGAAAATCAATATTTTGTTGACGATATCTTCTATGCGGATGCCTCGGTCTTCGAGGTATTTTCATTTTCTCTGATCAGAGGCGATATTCGTCAGGCTCTGGATAAACCGAATACCATCGTGATTTCCCGGGATATGGCAGATAGAATCTTTGGAAATGAAGATCCCATTGGCAATATCATACGGCTGGACAATCGAGAGGATTTTACGGTTACGGGCGTCATGGAAAACATTCCCTCCAACTCCCATATGTCTTTTGAGATGCTCTGTTCGCTGGAAACCCTGTTTTCCGATCAACCCATACTCCGGGAGCGATGGATGGGTGATTTTAACAACTTTACCTATCTCCTTCTGAGTGAGGATTTGGATCCTGTCATTGTCGAATCAAAATTGCCAGCCCTGATCGATACGCATATCGGCCATATTTTGGAAGCGGTGGAGGGGAATCTGGAATTTTTCCTCCAACCTATTGGGGATATCCATCTACACTCCGATGCCGCAGGCGAAATGGGGGGGAATAGTGATATTGCCTATATTTATATTTTTTCAGCCATTGTTCTTTTTATTCTGCTCATTGCATGTATCAATTTCATGAATCTATCGACCGCCCGTTCGGCACACCGGGCAAAAGAAGTCGGGATGAGGAAGGTCCTGGGATCTCACAGGTCTCAGTTGGTCAAACAGTTTTTGGGGGAATCGACCACGTATAGTATTATCGCTTTCTTCATTGCTTTGCTATTGGTCCGCATGGCCCTGCCCGTTTTCCGTTCCATCAGTGGCGCTCAAATCTATTTTGGTTTCTTCGGAATCTCCTGGGTACCCTTCATTCTCTTGGGTTTTATTCTCTTTGTCGGTTTGGTCGCCGGAAGTTACCCTGCTTTTTTTCTGACTACATTCCGGCCCATACGTGTGCTACGGGGACATTTGGCCGGAGGCAAGACGAATTCGCGATTCAGGAGCGGCCTTGTTGTCCTACAGTTTTCAATCTCCATAACCCTCATCATCAGTACCGGTATCATCATGAAGCAACTCAAATTCATGAGAGAAAGGAGTTTGGGTTTTAATAAAGAGCACGTGGTCGTACTGGAAATCATCGATGAATCTATTCGGGGATCCCTGGATACGATTAAGGAGGAATTGAAACGACATCCGGGTGTTGTCAATGTGGCCATATCGTCCCATGTGCCGGGTCAAGGTGCACGACATAATGGTTTTATGAGGGAAGGCTCCGAATATTCAGAATCGATCATGATGGGTGCCATCAGCGTCGATCATGATTTTTTAGAAACGTTGGACATGGAGTTGGTTTCAGGACGTAATTTTTCCACGGAGATGATCACGGATCGAAATCAGTCGGTTCTCATCAATGAAACAGCGGCGAGGCAGTTGGGGTGGGGCGATCCCATAGGTATGCGGATTACGGAATTGACGGAGACCGAAATTACCAAAACAATCATCGGTGTGGTGCGGGATTTTCATATCATGTCTCTGCGAAATGAAATCGAACCTGTGGTTATTGAAAACGAGCCCAATCCGTTTCATTTTGTTGCTATCAGGATTCAACCGGGGAAAATATCGGAAACGATGGATTTCTTAGAGGAAAAGTGGGAGTCCATTGATCCGACAAGACCATTCGATTATTTTTTCTTAGACACGTCATTCGATAGTCAGTACCGGTCAGAAGAAAGATTACGCACCCTGTTTTCCTATTTTACGACGATTGCCATCCTCATCGCCTGCCTGGGTCTGTTCGGCCTGGCATCCTATACAGCCGAACAGCGATCCAAAGAAATTGGTATACGCAAGGTTCTGGGTGCTTCAGTTTCCGAAGTCGTTTCGTTGCTGTCGAGGGCGTTTACCAAATGGGTTCTGATCGCGAACCTCTTTGCCTGGCCCATCAGTTGGTTCGTGATGCGCCGGTGGCTTGAGAATTTTGCCTACCGAACCGAGCTGGGGATAACATCATTTGTCTTTTCCGGATTACTCGCATTTATTATTGCTATGATGACTGTGGGTTATCAGGCGATGAAGGCTGCACGGGCCAATCCCGTTGATGCTTTAAAATACGAGTGAGTGGTGAGTGGTTAGTGGTGAATTTTTCTTCCTTCCGAAGGTTGTCTAATCTTGTTGGATGAGATGTT
>CAZYTI010000815.1:0-2955 GCA_964650065.1 uncultured bacterium | reverse complement strand
AGGGAAAAGTCCTCAATGACTGGTTTGATGCACCCATCCGGTATATTTCCACAACCAAGCAAAGGCCTCAAAATCAGGGTGAGTCGTCGATGGAAAACCTATTGGTGCAATTCAGACACAAAAATGGTCCACTTCATTGGTAAGGATAACATCGTTTTTCATGCTATTCTGTTCCCGATGATATTGATGGAAATCGGCGGGTACGTCCTGCCTCAGGCCATTCCGGCAAACGAATATTTGACCATTGAGGGAAGAAAGATTTCTACGAGTCAGAACTATGCCATCTGGCTAAAGGATTATTTACAGGTTTTTCCTCCAGATCCATTGCGTTATACGTTGGCTGCAAATGCACCGGAAACCAAAGATACCGATTTCTCCTGGGGCAAGTTCCAGAGTCGTAATAATGATGAATTGGCCGATATCCTGGGTAATTTTGTAAATCGTACTTTTACATTTATCCACCGGTTTTTTGATGGCAAGATGCCTGGGAAAGGGGATCTGGATGATATGGACCGGGAAATGATCCAAGAGATTGAGACCGCTCATCAAGAGATGGAAGATCTCTACGAGCATTTTCAGGTTCGAGCTGCAGTGAAGCGATTTATGGATGTTTGTCGGAAGGCGAATAAATACTTCAATGACAAGGCTCCTTGGGAAACACGGAATTCCGATCCCAAACGCTGTGAGACGACCCTGTCGATCTGTCTTCAGGTCACACGTTCTCTGGTCCTTTTCATGGCTCCCATTTTACCCTTTACCAGTGAAAAATTGAAAAAGATGCTCAGGATGAAAGAAGCCCTTCACTGGGATGATACGCTGATATCCGAAATCTCAGGCGGTCATGTCCTGGGACAACCCGAGATACTTTTCTCAAAGATCGAAGATGATATTATTCAGAGCCAGGTCAAAAAGCTGAGAACGATAGATCAGACGCATCAGGCGGGTCATGAATCTGTGGTCGATGTTGTGGATTTTGAAACGTTCCGAACCATGGAACTGAAGACGGCCAGGGTATTGGAAGCAAAGAAGGTTGAAAAGACTGATAAGCTCCTCAGATTGAAAATCGATCTGGGAACTGAAAAGCGACAAATCGTAGCGGGGATCGCTGAAAGTTACACGCCTGATCAGATAGAGGGTAAGACGGTCATCATCCTTGCCAATTTGAAGCCGGCAAAGATCCGAGGTGTCGAGTCCCAGGGAATGCTTCTGGCTGTAAAGACGGAGAAAGGGTACAGTCTTCTCACAACAGATGGCCAAACCCAGCCGGGTGTACGCGTGGAGTAATGGTTGTTCGTCCTGGTATGTCTCAAAGAAGAAATGAACACCGGGCAGGCGGGAATTATAATGATCAAATTCCAAACAAAAACACCACCCTGATATTTCCAAATCTATCCCTTTTCACGTTTTTAATTGTTTCGTTTTGGGCATTGGTATTTGGTGCTTTGATATTATTTGTGATTTGCCTGCCCGCCATTTGCATTAAATTGATAATATCTCATTAGGCCCGGCAGGCGGGGATATTGTGTTTTGTTATTTTATGAATATCAATAATTTAATCCTCCGTTGTTCAGTGAATAATAGGTGGTACCAATAGCCGGCATCTTCTCGATGTTGGATATCTGATTACCTTTTCTTTCGGAGAAATGAATCGTGGGATCGGGTTTTCGTCCTCTCAAGAGATTGGGACAACATTTTTTACAAGATCGATCCGTTGCAAAACGGATTATTGGGAGTATGTCCATTGAAGATGGCGATCACATCCTGGAGATTGGACCCGGGAAGGGTATCCTGACGCAAATTTTAATTGATAGCCAAGCAGAGAGGATTATTGGGGTCGAGATTGACCGTCGATTGATTTGCAGATTACAGAAGTCATTCGGTGATGACAGTCGGTTCATCCTTCTGGAGGAGGATGTTCTTAAACTCGATTTGACCGCTCAAATCGAGGACCGGAGCAAATTGCGGGTGGTAGGCAATATTCCCTATTTCATTACCTCTCCCATTCTCTTTCATTTTTTAGATCATAGACAATGGTTAAAAGACATGACCATCACTCTCCAGAAAGAGGTGGGGGAGCGCATCGTGAGCCCACCGGGCTCCAAAGTCTATGGTATCCCCTCGGTTCTTTTTCAGGCATTTGCTCAGGTTGAAACGTTATTTACCATACCGCGGCAGGCATTTTATCCCATACCTGCAGTCGATTCCGTCGTTCTGCGGCTACAATTCTATGAATCACCGGTTTACGAAATCGAAGATATTGCATTTTTCCATCGTTTGGTCAGGACCGTTTTTGGAAAGAGACGGAAGATGTTGAAGAACACATTGAAGACAATGATCGATGATGAGCGCTCTCTCCAGCATATTTCAATCGATCTATCGCTAAGACCAGAAGTGCTTTCGATAACCGATTTCGCGCAGTTGGGCAATGAACTGGTACGGCTAAACTCAGGGAGGTCTTTTGGAGGAGAAACAGCAACAAAGCAGTGATCTGAACGAAATCATTGAAGAACTCATCGAACGAGGTGATGAGACATATCTGAAGACGGTTCTTTTAGACCTTCATCCCGCAGATATTGCTGAGATCGTCTCGCGATTTGATCGGGAGAGGCGAGAAGGCATAATTACACTCCTGGATACGGAAACTGCCGCTGAGGTTTTCGTTGAGCTGGATACGCCCGTTCGGCAGGATATACTTCATGAGATGGATGAGGAAAAGGTTGTTGAAATCATAGGAACCATGGATTCCGATGATGCTACGGATGTGATAGGAGAGCTGGATGAAGAGGTCGCACAGAGGGTCTTAAAAGCGATGCCCGGGAAGGAATTCCGGGAAGTGAAGGCCCTTCTTCGGCACGATGAGGAAACGGCCGGTGGTATCATGGCCCTGGAAATCGTTGCCGTGGATGAAAACCGAAAGACCCAGGAAGCCATGGACGTGCTTCGACAAAAAGCCGA
>CAZYTI010000814.1:0-2958 GCA_964650065.1 uncultured bacterium | reverse complement strand
TGCGGTAAACAAAGATGTCACCCGAAATATTTTTGGATCTTGGCTTATTACCGTTCCGGCATCGGCAATCATCGCAATTATTTTGTTCCTGTTGGGACGGCTGTTCCTGTTGGAGACAATCACAAATCTAATTCCACTTAGTAATTGAATAATCACCAATGCTTTATAAAATACGAGAAAATGCACACTGCCTTAAAGGCGTTTTCAATAAAAAAAGATTTAAAAAATTGGATCATTGAGAATGGGTGAAAATATAAATCTATCTAAGAACAACAAAGGCATTCTCCATCTCGATACTGCTTTAAAAATATTCTTTCTTGATGCAGTCCGCATCGCCATTCGGAGTCCCGGTCAGGTTATCACATTCTTGCGAACCGTCATCTGGATCATTCGATCTGCCCGTCTTCGCAAAAATTGGATGCGAGAAGGTATTCGAGTACCTCCCATCATCCTCTTGAGCACCACATATCAATGTAACCTGGAGTGCAAAGGCTGTTATGCCAGATCTTTTCATGAACATACCGATCAGGAATTGACTGAAGAGGAATTACAGCAAATCATCGCTGAAGCCAATGAACTGGGCGTCTCTTTTTTTGTTCTCACGGGTGGAGAGCCCCTCATGCGACCGGAAATTTTTCAGATCATCGAGAAATTTCCCGAGATGATCTTCATCCTCTTTACCAACGGCTCGCTGATTGACAATGAAACGATAAGCAAATTTAAAAAGCAAAAAAATATCATCCCTCTCCTCAGTCTGGAGGGAAATACCGAAGACACCGATCAACGGAGGGGGGAAGGAACGCATAGAAACGTCAAAAATGTCATGCTGGATCTCAAACGAAGAGGCATATTCTTCGGCACCTCCATCACATTGACAAATTTAAATTTTGACACAGTATTAAACGATCGATATATTCATGACTTTATCGATCTGGGCTGTAAATTCTGCCTTTTCCTGGATTACACGCCCACGCAAGCCGGAACCGAGAATTGGTGCTTATCCGACGACCAGAAAAACAGGGTGCCATCTTTCATGGAATCTTTTCGAAAGAAATTTCGCGCCCTCTTCATCGCAGTGCCCTGGGATGAAGAGGATGTGGGCGGATGTCTATCATCGGGGCGGGGATTTATTCACATCAATGCAAATGGTGCGGTAGAGCCCTGCCCGTTTGCCCCTTTCTCAGACGTAAACCTGAGAGATGTTCCTTTAAAAGAAGCATTAAAATCAAAACTGCTGGAATCAATAAGAGAAACGCCTGAACTTTCAAAGTACACGGGAAGGGGTTGTGCCCTCTGGAAAAATCGAGAAAAAGTAGAATCTTTATTATCAGATGCTCATAATTAACAATATTGTGATTTGATTACCCGGTTTGCTCCTACATCGAATCCATTCATGCTATCATCCACACTTAAGCTGAAGATCATTGTGAAGAATCTTGGCTGACGAGTCTTTTTCCTTTCACCCGGATCAAACTTTCAATTGTCTATGAAGTAAGATGAAACATCTCATATTCTGTACAGTGTCGTCTTCGAACCGAATACAAGGCGCATGCATGTGGTGTTCGCGGAACACGGCATTCATGCTCTCTTTGGCCGAGTGGTGACGTTAGATGTTCCGAGTCTGATTCATGGAACAAGTATCCATAGGAAACAATGAGAAAAGAAGGAAAATGATCATGCCTTTCAAATTGCTGAAGAGAACAAAATTTGTCATATGGATATTTATGATACTCACCAGTCTTTCTTTTTCCTTTGCCCAGGACATCGTCATCAACGAATTCCTCGCCTCCAATGCATCCATCAATCAGGATCCCGATTTTCAGGACTATTCGGATTGGATAGAGATATACAATACCACGGAGGCTGCAATTAATCTGGACGGTTATTATTTAACCGATAATCTCGAGGATACAACAAAATGGCAAATTCCGTCAAATACAACGATTGAATCGAGAGGATTTCTGTTGTTCTGGGCTGATGGTAGAGACCAAACACTATCCGCCTACCACACCAACTATAAACTACAAAAAGCAGGTGAAGAAATCGGCCTGTTCAGCCCTGATGGTGTATTAATCGATCATTTCATCTATGATGCTCAAACAACCGATATTTCCTTCGGTCGTCAGCCCGATTGCAACCCCAACTGGTATCCCTTTACCTTCCCAACTCCCAACAGCACCAATAACAGCAGTATCTTCCTGAGGGCATCTCCACCGAAGCTCTCACTACCGGAAGGATTTTACACTACAGAACAGTCGCTTGAAATGTCAGGGAGCGCTTCGACTGCGGTCATTAGGTTTACCCTCAACGGAGACGAACCGACTGAGACCTCGCCCATCTATACCGCCCCTCTAACAATTAAAAGCAAAAGAGGACACCTGAATGTATTTTCAGAAATCCAGACAACCCGGGATCCTCATTTCTGGCTGCCCCAATGGGTACCCCCCAAAGGGGAGGTTTTTAAAGCGACCGTCGTCAGGGCCAGGGCATTTGAAACGGGCAAACTGCCGAGTCCGATAGTTACAAAAACCTATTTTGTGGACCCGAATATCAAAGAAAGATATGGAACCATAGCCGTTATCTCTCTGGTTTCAGATTATGAGCATCTGTTCGACAGTGCAACAGGTATCTACATACCCGGGAACACCCACAGACGTGGAGACAGTGAGAGCGGTAATTACTTCCAGGGTTGGGAAAAACCAGCGCACATTAGTTTCTTCGAAGTGGGTGGCGAACTGGCTTTCTCACAGGATGTGGGTATTCAGATCCAGGGAGGAACTTCTCCGGCCAGCCCTCAGAAAGCGTTCGATGTGATTGCCCGGAGTGAATACGGCAAAAACCGAATCGAACACCCCATATTCATGAATAATAGATCCAAGGCAAAACATCTCACCGAATTCAAGCGATTCATCATCAGAGCCTGGGGAAGTGTTATTCTGAGTACCATGTTCAACGATG
>CAZYTI010000813.1:0-2962 GCA_964650065.1 uncultured bacterium | reverse complement strand
CTCCCCGATGGGCGATATCCCTGGCCCGTTCACCCACATCATTTAGATCGTTATTCAGCACTTTGGGTAACTGGATAGACTGCAGGGGAAACATGTCGAAATACTTCTGAGGCACATACCACGGCAGATGGGGCCGGTAAATTCCGCAAGCCAGGAAGAAAGGTTTCTCGTGATCCCTCTCAAGTTGTGCCGCTACATAATCTACACTCTTGAAATCCCCCATCTCCGGATCGTCGATATCCAGGGGCGTCCAGTCGAACATCCTGTACATGTTTTCGAACTCGGGCATATTGATCGTCGCTGATGCGGCTTCGCCTGTATTGAATCTCTGGGGCATGTACTCCTGGGGCATGTTATTTTCCTGAGACGGCCAGTATTCATCCCAGCATTCAGGATCGACCATATGGTAGTGAAATATCTTCCCGGCTCCTGTGGAATAGTATCCGTTTTCGCGGAAATATGTACCAATGGACTTATGACTCGTAATGATTTCCCGCCAATCCTGATAATTGGAATACACTCCGGAATTATGGGGTGCCAGCCCCGTCATGAGAGCCGTCCTGGACGGATTGCACATCGGGCTGGAACAGTAAGCATGGGTAAAATTGACCGACTGTTTCGCAAACCGAACGAGATGGGGCGTCCTTGCCTGGAGATGTCCCCCCAGGGGCTCGATCCAGTCATTCAAATCATCCATGGAAATGAACAAGACGTTGGGTTTCTTCCTGCTCGACGGCCTGCCTGCACAAACGGGCAACATAAAAGCCAGACCGCTCATGCCTGCCGCTTTGAGAAAGTCACGCCGTGGAATGGGATTCATGGTTATCTCCGAAGTGAGTCAATGTAATGAATCTGCTAAGACCCCTTTCTGTTCCTGGATGAACACGGACAACATGACAAGGGCCAACCAAACGGCTTTACTTTTTATCATTTTTTAGTGACTCCTCTCAACCTTTTTAGCGCCATGCAAAATTAAAAAAGTGCCAATCAGACCTGCGAGGAACAAACCAATATCCTCATATACACCCTTATACACAGCCAGCAAGCTGGCGATGGCAACGATAAAAGGAACGATAAGGTAGTATCTTGGAAATTTCTTATTCATCAGCAAAAACAATCCGAATGTAAAAACCGCCGTGGGACAGGGCACCAAACCAAAGGGGATAAATTCTGGATAGACGTGCCCTAAAAAATAACCCAAGATAGGATAACCGGCCATGGCATAGGCGACAAAAACAATGCCCGTAATGAAATGTGAACGCGGCTTCGGGCTATCCGGCCAGTCCTGTTTGATAACTCCCATCAGGAATAAAGATCCCTGGATAATACAGAGTAGGCCGAATCCGTAGGCATAAACGTACGAATGCGCCCAGTACATCAGGCAGAATACGATCCCGCTCCAGAGCCAGCAAAACGACAGGATGGCCAACACGACTTTTATGGAGAACGGTGTTTGTTTAAAAATTAAATATACTGCCGCCAATCCCAAACCATAGGCCGCAATCTGGACCGGCCAGACGGCCTGATTGAAACGTTGGAAAACCAATAATAATTCATCAATGGTAATAGAAAACATATCTCCCTCCTATTTCAGCTCTGCCTATTGTCAAAAATTAACCACAGAGCACACAGAGTTTTTCTCTGTGCCCTCCCTGCCTGCCGCCCGGAGTACCTACGGCAGGAATGAGGCAGACGGGCGGCAGGCAGGTGTGGTTTCATGTCTTGCTCTTTTTTTTCATAAAACTTTCGACACAACCCAGCTATGGAAATTTTTCTTCCAGCAACAGAACCGATTCCTATTTGCCTCCCCGTTTCTTCAGAAAATCCGCGACTACCGTATGATTATACCGGATCGCACATTGAAGTGGTGTTTCACCCAAACGATCTCCGGCATTGACGTTTGATTTCCCTTCGAGGAGCAGTTTGACTTGCTGAACATCACCGTTTTTAACTGCCTCGAATAGAGGATCGATGCCTCCTGATGAACAACAGACGAGCATAAGAAGAATCATTCGATATCGCATAGAAAGCCTCCTTTCTTTACCAGAACGATTATTCTGACAAAAGGTGAAAATGATTCCACTGATAAAACATGACAACATTGATAATTGATAACAGTATTATGAACGACCGTAATCTGAATTCAGAAAATCCGTAGTGGTTTAAGTAGTAACTATCGAACCGTCTGCAACTTGGCTGAGGGAAGATCAATGCCAAAGGCGCTGGCCACCTCTCTCCGGAGGTTTAGCGATCGTACTCTTGGTCGATGTAGAATTGAAGGTTTTTTAATTATAATGTATTATTTCTATGATGTCAAGTGAAAAATGCCATCATTCGAACCGCTTGATATAAATCCGCTTCCGCTTATGCTGCCTGGAGTCATAATAATCCCAGAAGTCCTGAACGCTCTGGTTGTCTTCCAGTTCGCTGTTGGTCTCGGTGGATATGATACCGTGGTTCAGGAGGGTCACGTTTAAATCGGTCATGAAGATGGCATTGAGACCCTGGTTCTGATATTCGGGGAGGATGCCCACCAGGTAGAGGTCCATGTGTTTGGGATGCTTCAAGGCCCGGAGCAGGTGGATGAATCCGAAGGGATACAGACGACCTTTGGCCTTCTGCATGGCTCGGGAAAGGGTCGGCATGGTGATCTGGAATCCGACGAGCCGGTCGTCCCTGTCGAAAAGCAGTGAGACAAAATCGGTCTGGATGTATGGGAAGTATTTTTTTGTATACAGCCCGATCTGTGTTTCGTTCATGGGTACAAAGGCAAAGAGGTCTTTGTATGTCTCATTGATGATATGAAAAATATCCTTGGCGTATTGGATCAACTCGTCCCTGGATTTGGCCTTGTACAGTCTAATCTTCTTTTTTTTCTGAACGATGTTGGAAATCCGGAATGCTTTATCGGGTATGGAATCGGGCACCATGACCTCGAATTCCAGATAATCGACTTCCTTCT
>CAZYTI010000812.1:0-2969 GCA_964650065.1 uncultured bacterium | reverse complement strand
TCTATCTCTATGAAGAGGTGCATTCAATTTTAGGTGATTTTGAAGAGACCTACATAAGGATAGCCCAAAAAGAAGGTGTTGTCAGAGCCAGGTTATGGTATTGGCTGCAGGCCATACAAACTTTGCCCGAGTATCTCAAACTTCAATTCACCATGAGGACCATTATGCTGAAAAATTATATTGTCGTTGCATTTAGAAATATTAAAAAGAACAAGTCATTCACCTTGATTAATGTCAGTGGTTTTGCCGTTGGCCTGGCGGCCTGTATCTTGATCCTGCTCTATGTCCGCTATGAACTTTCCTATGACCAGTTCTATGAAAATGGGGATAATATCTATCGAATCGCCATGGAGGAGTTGGATCCCGACCGACCGCGATACTGGGGATGGACATCGGTCATGCTTTCAGAGACACTCCCCGAAGAATTCCCTGAAGTGCTTAAAACGACACGAATCCTCAACGAGATGGGGGAGACTCAGATCACCTATAAAAGCAACAGTCATATTGAAAACCGCGTGCTGTATGCCGATTCGGCATTCTTCGATGTTTTTTCTATCCCATTCATTGCAGGTGATCCCAAGTCGGTTCTACAACACCCCAATTCGGTGGTGATTACCCGATCAACGGCGGAGCGTATTTTTGGAAACGAGGATCCCATGGGCAAAACGATCCAGGTTCGGAATTGGTGGGCCGAAAATACAGATCATCTCATTACGGGCATATCGGAGAATATTCCCGGCAATTCCCATTTTCATTATGATTTTTTGATATCCTATAATTCAACCCGGGTGAGCGAGTCCCGGAATTGGGGGTATACTCAGATATTCAACTATCTGACGATTCGGGAGGGAAGCGACCCAGATGCGCTCGAAGCGAAGTTCCCGGACATGGTGAGAAAATACGAAGCACCGGGCGTCGAGGAAAGACGACAGATATCCTACGACGAATACCTGGCCCAGGGGTATGGTATCCGGTTGTTCCTTCAGCCCTTGAAGGATATCCATCTGAAATCACGATTGGAGCATGAAATCGAGCCCACCGGGAATATCGCCTATGTGTATACGTTTTCCCTGATTGCCCTTTTCATCCTGCTCATTGCCTGCATCAATTTCATGAACCTTTCCACGGCCCGGTCAGTGAATCGGGCCAAAGAGGTGGGTGTTCGGAAAACTTTGGGCTCGCTTCGGAACCAGCTCATCTGGCAATTTCTATTTGAATCTGTTCTGTTGAGTTTGATCGCCCTGGTCATGGCTCTGAGTATCGTTGCCCTGATTCTTCCTACATTTCGCACGTTTACAGGTACGGATCTTCGAATGGATCTGTGGGAAAATGGAATCATTCTGCCGGGGTTGATTATTTTTGCCGTATTTGTCGGTTTGCTTTCCGGGATCTATCCCTCATTTTTTCTCTCATCTTTCAAACCGATATCCGCACTAAGGGGATTGAAACGGTCCGATTCCCAGGGGAAATGGATTCGAAACGGGCTGGTGGTTTTTCAGTTCGCTGCGTCCATCGCACTGATTGCAGGTACTCTGATCATCCAGAAACAAATCGATTATATGGTAAATATGGATCTGGGATACGATAAAGAACATGTGATCGTTCTGAGCAATGGTTCGGCATTGGGGGATAAGGTGGAAACATTCAAACAGGAATTGAAAAAGGATCCGAGAATCATCAGTGTGGCAGGAAGCGGGCAGTATCCGGCCCGGGCCATTCATGTAGCCGGTATTCACGCCGGAGAGCATGGGCCTGAACACAGGATATTGATATTCAATACCGGTATCGATTACGATTATGTGGAAACTCTGAAGTTGGAGATGGCCATGGGCAGGTCGTACTCCCGGGACTTCGCCATGGATACGGCAACGGCCATCATCAACGAATCGGCTGTGAGGGCTCTGGGATTGACTAATCCTCTGGGAAAGGTTCTGGAATCGTGGCGCACCCTGACGATTATCGGCATCTTCAAGGATTTCCATTTCCGGTCCCTCCACTACGATGTGGCACCGCTGATTTTAATACTGAATCGGAGCGGTCGGATTCGATTCCTTTCAGTACGTATTCGATCCCGTGATATTTCTGGTACCCTGTCCCATATCCGGATGGTTTGGCAGCAATTCGCCGGTGGACAACCTTTCAATTATTCATTCATGGATGAGGATATCGAGCGTTTGTATGCGGCTGAAATAAAAACGGGACAAATATCATCGGTGTTTTCTTTTTTAGCGATCTTCATAGGTTGTCTCGGCCTCTTCGGTCTGGCGGCGTATACGGCAGAAGAACGCACCAAGGAAATCGGCATTCGCAAGGTAATGGGTGCCTCCATGGGTAATGTGTTGTTGCTTCTTTCCAGGGAGTTTGCCAAACTGATTGGTTACGCGTTTTGTGTGGCAGTTCCCATTACTTACCTTGTGATGATCCAATGGCTTGACAATTTCAAGTTTAAAACCAATATAACGGCGATGACCTTCCTTATTGCCGGCGGAATGACGCTTTTAATCGCCCTTCTTACTGTGAGTTATCAGGTGGTCAAGGCAGCAAACCGGAATCCCGTTGAGACTTTAAAGTATGAATAGACTTACAAATTTTATCTTTGGTATCTTGTGATCGAGTGGATCAATTCGTAGCGTGTCTTTACGCCAAATTTCCGAAAAATATTATACACATTCCCACGTTCTCCTATTGAAAACAGGCCATTTTTCCAACTATTGCCAGGTGGGGTTTAAGCTCAATCCGACAGGGTGTGCCAGAAACAATAGAGCGTAAAGGGCATAGCGTGGAGCGTTTTTTATAACGTTCTACACTATAAGTTCTAATTCTGCAGCATTCTCTAATACAGCCAAATAACCTCTGATACGATAAAATCAAACTGGTGGGGGAAAATTTTCCTTGCTTTTCATCTGATACCTTTAAAATTAATTTCTTTAATGTTCTGGATTATATGGGAGTTGATTTAAACGGATCCA
>CAZYTI010000811.1:0-2973 GCA_964650065.1 uncultured bacterium | reverse complement strand
TGTAACGCCATGATACCGGGGAGTATAATGATGAATGGTATGATTAATTTTAGAAAGGCGGCGAAAATAACACCGATCTGTCCCTGCCTGAGTGTTTTGGCCGCCAGGGTTCTCTGTGTAATGTATTGATTCAGTCCCCAATAGTAAAAGTTGGGAATCCAAAGTCCAATGACCAGGGCGGTCCAGGGCAAAACGGAGTGATTCCTGGGTAATATCATATGTAATTTATCACTATTATAGGATATAAAACTGTCAATGCCGCCTACTGCACGAAATCCGATGATCATGGTAATCGCTCCGCCGATAATTAAAGCTGAACCCTGAAATAAGTCCGCCCAGGCCACAGCTTTTAAACCTCCCCATACCGTATACAGAGCCGCGATACCGCCAATAACCCATACACCGTATAATAAATGTCTTGGATTCTCGAGATTTCCAAAAATCGTTTGTAGTGTGAGTCCCCCCGAATAGATGACCGCAGCAATGGTCACACCGACATATATGATCATCGTATAGAATGCCATGATGGCACGAGCAGTGGGATTGTATCGATATTCCAAATACTCAGGAATTGTAAAAATACCACTACGTAAGAATCGGGGCAAAAAGAAAATCGCGACAAAGACGAGTGTAATGGCAGCGATCCATTCATAGCTGGCGACGGCCAGTCCTGCAATACCGGCACCCTGGCCTGCCATACCCACAAAATGTTCGGTAGAAATGTTCGCTGCAATGAGAGAGAGTCCAATCATGGGCCAAATCAATCCCCGACTCGCCAGAAAGAAATCTTCACTGGTTTTTCCTCTTCGACTCTTGAACATACTGACACCAATGACGATTCCGAAGAAGGCAATAAATATGACGTAATCGATCAAATTTAATCCCATAGTCCATTCCTTCTATTCATTATTATTTTATAAACAATGTTAAGTTTTATATTTTCGAGATTGAAGAATAAAAAATGTCCGGTAGGATCAAGGTCACAATTTCGGATACCGGCCGTGCGCTACAACCATGCCAATTTAGCAGCTAATATAAAACAAATTGCTAAAGATGTCAATCATAAAATGAATAGTTGGTACCCAGTCTTCGAATCAACTGACTTGACTTTTTGAATATATTTTATTAAATTTTAAGTCTTTAATATTTTGAATTAAAAGCGAGGATAGCGATGAGGAAACGTAGTCGATTATACGCCCTGCAGGGAGCATATAGATGGATGTTGAATACAGCACTGCAAAGGCCATGGGCCATTTCTGTCGAAGTCACCCATAATTGTACCGCCAATTGTGAACATTGCGATAAAGGTGAATTCATTGAAGATGAAAAGCAGGTTACACCGGAGACGTATTACAAAATTTGCAAACAAATCAATCCCCTGGTCGTCCAAATCTCCGGCGGAGAACCACTTTTAAGAGATGATATTTCTGACATTGTGCGCATCCTGCACAATCCCGGGCTCTTACCTTTGATTATTTTAGTAACGAATGCGTCGTTACTGACCGAAGAAAAATACCATCGGCTAAAAGAAGCCGGAGTAGATCAATTTTCCATCTCTCTCGACTTTCCGGATGAGAGGCATGATGATAACCGTAAAATTCCAGGTCACTTTCAGCATCTCAACACGCTCATTCCTAAATTGGCAGCAACGGGAAATGATGATATCACCATGATTACAGCAGTAACTCGAAAGAACTATCCCTTTCTCTTAGACAACCTGCAAGTCGTCAATGATTGGGGTGCGTGTATTAATTTTAGTATGTATACGGCCGGGCGAACCGGAGATGAGGATTTGTTGATTACGAAACCGGAGGATATATCGGCTTTCCGTAAAGTCATCGAGCAACTCATTGAGGCCAAAAGAAAGGGTATGTGCATTTTTTCAACAGAAGCGGTTCTGAATCGGTACTATGAATTTGTTGAGAAAGGCTCATCTGCTGGTGGATGCAAGGCCGGTATTCGATCTCTGGTCGTGAATCCTGATGGAAGCTTTTGCCCGTGCGCCATGCACAAGGATATCAATTTTACGACACACAAAGAATTGAAAAACAATTTTGCTAAAAACAATTCATGCGATCAATGTTTTATTAGTCTAAGGGCAAGTACTGAAAAATCCCTGGGAGAAGTGGTAAGAGATACCTGGGCCCTGAAGAGCAAACTGAAATAAACTATCATGCCAATCTCCATTTCTAAAAAATCTGTCCATCACGGTTTGAGGATATTTATAATCCTCACGCTTATTGGATTTATCGGTATCTTTTATTTCACCGGAACTCAGGAAACGATTCAAGCACTCCGCGAATTTCGAATCATCTATTTCTTCATCGCCATATTGCTCATCGGTGTGGACTTTATATCCGGTGCAGGGCGTATATTTATCTTTATTCGAAAAATCGGTGATTACACTCCAAAGCACGCATTTTGGTCCTCATTCAAAGCAAATCTTTCTAATGTTTTTCTGGCAGCCGCGACGCCGTTTCAGACCGGAGGTGGTGTTGCACAAATTTACATGTTAAATCGCTGTGGCTATTCCGTTGCAGGAGCAACATCGGTCAGTATAATGAACTTTGTCGCTACATTGAGTTTCCTGATGCTCGCAGGACTCATGGTATTGCGATGGATGAACCGTACCTTTACAGATTTTCAATTCAGATTCATATTGAGTTTTAGTTCGAGTGTTTTCTATATCGTTACGGTTTTTTTCGTTGTTTTTCTTATACGTCCAATGATCATTGGTCGGGGTGTAGAATGGCTACTCGGCCGTATAGGAAAACTCTGGAAAAAAAAATCCGAAACCTTTGAGGACCTGTCTCACAAAATTCACGATTTCGTCGTCAGTTATCAATCTCATATCACCCACTTTGTGAAATACGAAAAACCCACGCTTTTTCACAACATCTGGTTGACGGCACTTCTCTATTTCAATAAATGTTTGACAGCTTATGTCGTCCTTAAAGGCATGGGACTCGATCC
>CAZYTI010000810.1:1232-2975 GCA_964650065.1 uncultured bacterium | reverse complement strand
CAGAGGAAATGGTCTCCATTCTCGAAGACCTTGAAATGGCTCATCGAAGTGCCATGGAAGAAAGCGAAGAATAGTGAGGGATATTGATTTCAAGCTGATTGAAGCTGAGCGCATGGCTTCAGAGACCATTGATGAGTTTGGGATTTGTTCACCTGAACATATCCGGATTCGGGATATTGCCTTTGCCAAGGGTGCAATGGTTGTTGAGCAGAGACTCACGCGAGCTGCAGCCAGTATTGTAAAGACCGGGAATCATACCACGATCAGGATTCCACCAACTGATGTGCCAGAGAGGAAAAGATTCAGCATTGCCCACGAATTGGGGCATCTTTTGATGGGTCATGTCGCATCGATCCGGAAGGCCTGCAGCGATGATGATATGATGAATTGGTATCAGAGCAGCCAGGAGACCCAAGCGAATTTCTTCGCGAGTGAACTGATTCTCCCTGTCAAGCTGGTCAGCAGCCCATGTGAAGTTGGAAATGTAAGATAAGAGCCTATAAAGCAAATTGCTGAGGATTTTAGGGCATCATTGACCGCAACAGCAATAAAGTTTGTAAGATTGTGTCCAGAAAAATGTGCGGTCGTGTATTCCACGAAGGGCAAGGTCAAATGGTTCTACAAAAGTCCTGATTGGTGGCCATTCATCCATAGGGACCGAGAACTCGATAAGAGAACGTTAGCCTACGATTTTTTTGTAGGCAAAACGATGGAAACAGACCCAGTTGAAATAGACGCTGATGCCTGGATTGAAAGTAGGGGCCTCGATGAAATTGTTGAACATTCAATCGCTTCGCCCCAATATGGCTTTGTCCTCTCTCTCCTCTGGATCAAACCATAATAACAAGTGTCTTAAGGGTTAAAATGTCCGGTAAGGATCTGCGGGGATCTCTAACATTCATTTTGTGGCATTATCGAGTTAGAAGATTGCGCAAACAACTCAAAATTCCCGTGTAAGGATATTTTTTTGTAATTATCGAGAAATTCTATACAAACTGGTTCGGTGAAGATATGAAGATACTACTTGTTACGGACACACATGGCCAACTCGACGGGGTGAACGACTTAGCCATGGAGAATTCGGCAGACGCTGTTATCCATGCCGGTGATTTTGGGTTCTACGATGATACGAGTGTTGACCGCCTGTCCGAACGAGAGCTGAAACTGCGAATCGTCCATTCTGACTTGAGCAGGTTAGAGAAGGAGAGCCTTCTCAGCAGAACTCACAATGACCAGCGAAACTTCGTTCGTGACCATCTGCCTCTGAGCGAGCTTCCTCGTTTCCTCGCAGGCGAGACACAGTTCGACGTGCCAGTTTATGCTGTCTGGGGAAATCACGAAGACGTAGAGGTCGTGAAGCGGTTTTACACCGGTGAATACAAGGTCGGAGGGCTGCACATTCTGCATGATGCGGCGACCTTCCATTTTGAAGGTCTGCATATCTTTGGTTTGGGAGGCAACTTTCTGATCGGAAAAAAGCTCTTCCAGATGCCGATTGCTGGAGGTAGTGGCAAGGTCTGGACTGTCCTCACCCAGTATATTAGGCTACTCGAATCGGTTCGGTCCAACTCACGCGCGGGAGATAAGCGCATCTTGGTCAGCCATGTGAGCCCTGGAAAGGAGGCGTTCATTACGCTCATGGGAATCCATGCGGGTTCCGATCTTATCGTCAGTGGTCACATGGGGACGCCGTTCTCAATGATCTGGAACGATTTCGCGATCAGAAGTCATGATGAAGCGACA
>CAZYTI010000810.1:0-1222 GCA_964650065.1 uncultured bacterium | reverse complement strand
ATCGGATGTTGAGCAGGCATATGGCTCTTTGGATGCCAGGGCGAAAGATCGATACAAGGACGCCATCCCTGATCTTGCCGATCTTCCCTGCGATACGATTCCGAGCGGCAGAGGCCAGAATGTCCCCGCATGGTACCTCAACATGTTCAATGTGAATCTGCCAGAAGCGTCGAGCGGATATGCCTTACTCGAAACGGATGGAGACAGATGGAGAATCCACTCCAAATGTCAAACCGGTACTGATGGCAAAAGCGAACAAAGCGCTTCTTAGGCTCAGGATAAATAACCGCTCTCAGCCTGTGCTTGAACGTGTCCTGATGAAGTCTGAGCGCACCGCACACCTCCCCGGTGGTGTAATATTCCTTATCCGGCAAAGAGGGTCTTCTTTTTGATCAGTTCTTCCGTAATTCTTATGATTTCTTTGATCTGTTCCTTGGTGAATATCCTTTTCCCTGCAATTTTTTGGAACTCCGGATAATAGCCTCGGTAAATGCGCTGCCGAAAAGTGTCAGGCAAAACACCTAAAACTTTACAAATATCTCCTGTGGTGTAATAATCTTTGATGGGCAGGCCAAGGTCATTTACGGGTGTTTCTGGAGGTTGTAAGTAAGGTGGTGTTACAGGAATTTTCAGATAATTCAGAATCTTATGCGGGTCTCTATTCTTCGAACCCACATCCCTGCGGCTTTTTCTCCGATCCGAAGCACACCTGCATCTGTAGCCACCACCAGATTCATAAATACCGGTCGAAAATATCGGGTCCGCTGCTGGATCGCATCGACATTCATGTGGAAGTGCCGGCGGTGCCTTACAAGGATTTGATGTCGACGGTGGATGCTGAACCATCGGAAACCATCCGAAACCGGGTTGGGAAGGCAAGGCAAATTCAGGAAATGCGTTTTAAAAAAAACAAAATTCACTGCAACGCCAGAATGTCAAACCGTCACATCAAAAAATATTGCAGTATCGATAATGACTCAAACGTTTTGCTGGAATCCGCCGTTGACAAACTGGGGCTTTCCGCCAGGGCCTATAACCGTATTTTAAAAATCGCCCGCACCATAGCCGATCTTGAGGGCGTATCCGATATCGGCGCCCAGCATATTTCAGAGGCCATTCAGTACCGGAGTTTTGACCGGAAGCAGTTTTTATAGTGCCCATGCAGTTAGATTTTGACAACAGGCTTTTTAACGCATATAATATTCGTAAAAAAGGAGCCTGA
>CAZYTI010000809.1:0-2977 GCA_964650065.1 uncultured bacterium | reverse complement strand
TGTGTCTTTTTATCTTCATATCCTTTATCCACATTTTCAAATCGGATATTTCCCCAAAGCAGTTTTTTTTGTCAATTCTCACGAACTCCAAATAGGCCCTGAGGGCGGAAAAGTAGGATGAGGACAAAGATCAGGTAGGCAGCCACGAGCGTCAGCCCCGGATCGATCAGTGTCGCGACAGCGGTTTCGATGACCCCCAGGATAACCGCGGCCAAAATCACCCCGCGAATATCGCCAACTCCCCCCATAATCACAATAATCAGGGCTTTCATTGTGAAAATCACACCGATGGAGGCATCAAGTGTAATGAATGTTGAAATCAATGACCCGCCGACAGCGGTTACGGCGCCGCCGATCGCAAAGGCCAAAGCCGATATGCGCGGAACGTTAATACCGCTAAGTTCGGCAGCCTGGGTACTTACCGAAACCGCCCGTACTGCCATACCTGCGCGGGTGCGGTTCAACCATAAATACAGGATCAGCCCAATGGCTACAGACAACAGGAATGCGACAAACCGGTTGAGCGCAATCGTGGTACCTAATATCTGGATCGATTCTACGAGAAAGTAATAAACAAAGAAATCGCCGTAGATCAACACCATGACGCCGACCAGAATGAAACTCAAGCCGAAGGTCGCCAGGATCGAATCGACCTCCAGCTGGCCTTGGTTTTTTGCACGTCGGACCAACGGTGCCATCAGGAATTGGTAAATCAGCCAGTTGCCCGTAAAAGCGATTGGAGCTACGAGAAAAATCGTCAAAAGCGGGCTAATTTCGGCGGTTATGAACAACCAAAAGGCTGCAAGCCCACCCAAGACGAGTATTTCTCCATTGGCGACGTTCAAGATCCTGGCAACACCATATTGGAGATTCAGTCCCATTGCGATCAGCGCATAGGTGCCGGCAAGTAATAGTCCAACAATCAGGATATCCACAGCAAAAAATTACCTAAATAGATTTAGAATATCAAAAGGTTCCATAGAATACGGCGGTTTAGGGCAGACGAATTATTCCCAGCCCTTTTTTGGCACAACGCGCACCGAATCGCCCCTCTTTTCATCTGCGACAGCGCGGAAAACACCGTTTTGCCATTGGCCAACGGTCCAGTATTTTTCGTTACTGTTGTGTTGGTTGAATTTGATCTTGCCCAGGATCGTATCATGACTGTTTTTCTTGATATATTCGACAGTCTTAGCTTGATCTATGGTTCCAACAGCTTCGATGGCCTGCCCGAGAATCTGGAGAGCGGCATAGTGCATTGGTGACGCAAAGTTGTCGGGGGGCTGGCCGGTGACTTTCTTGTGGTCGGCGATATAGGAGGCCATCTGGTCGGAATCAGGATTGATGCCGCCCATGCCCAGATTGCCCTCGATTTTGGAACCGAAGGTTTTCAGAAACGCCGGATAAGCGGTCGCGGTTGCGGTATAGTAAACCTTCACATCGAATTTTTCGACGATCGCCTGTTGTGTCAGGGCGAACGAATCGGGTGGATAGGACCAGGCTACGAAAGCGTCGGGACGCGTGGCTTTGGCGGCCTTGATGACTGGAGACAAGTCCGGCGTGCCGAGCGGATACGCCTTGTCATAAGTTATCTCGAATCCGGCGGCCTTGAATCTCGGGCGCGCGGCATCGGCAAGTTCGATTCCAAACGCATCAGCGACATTCACCATGGCGACACGGTTGCCAATGACCCCTTCTTTGCGCAACTTCTCGAGCGTCTTAAGCGCGCCTTCAACGAAACTGGTAGTAGTGCCGAGCGTAAAGAACATACCTGGATAGCGCTTTGACAATTCCGGCATCTTATCGGTGACAGCACTGACGGCGATAAGTGGGTAATTGTATTTAGCGTAAATTGGGGCGGCGGCTAGATTAAAACCAGTGCCCATAGGCGCGATCATGAAGTCGACTTTATCCCGTGTAGCAAGACGCTGGACGGCCTTTATATGTTCGGCCGGATTTGTCTTGTCGTCATAAAAAATGAGCTCGATTTTCTTTCTCGTACCGTCCACTTTAAGGCCACCTCGCTCGTTCACCTTGTGTACCCAAAGCTCGGCATTCGGGAAACCCGTCACCTTCGAAGCAGCGGTAAGTGGGCCGGTCTTATGGGTGACCAAACCGACCTTAATTGTGTCGGCTGCCAGGGCCGTACCGCCCATCACCAAACCCACTAAAAGCATTACGGCCAACGTTTTCATAACTGTTCTGTGTCCCATTGGTATACTCCTTTCTAAATAGTTGTGTTAAGAAATTTATTAGTTACTCTGGTTCCGCACAATAAAACAGATATTTATTGATGTTGGCTTCTCCAAATACTCCTATTCAAATGTAGTGAAGCCTCCCTGCGCTTCCGCGCGGGACATCCTGATAAGGATGGCGGAACTCTCCCTAGCCCTGAGCCCTCCTTAGCCTGCCCACCATTGGTGGGCCAGTTTCGGAGGACTCTCCTCGCCATTCATCCCCGACCTCCCGGGAGGGGATGGCTTTTTCTCTTAAAACCAAGTACCGATATCAAAGTAACCAATACCGATTACGCCAGAGGGTTCTTCCTTATCCCAACCGGAAAATCGTTCATGCAAGAATCTGATCATCGAGATTATGAATGTCCCTGAGAAATGGAGATAGAAATCTAAATTACCTACAGCAAGTACCATAATACCGCGCCGAAGATAATCGTAATAATCAAATGAAATCCCAGGAATTTATACCAGGCCTCGGGCTCTTTCTCACCCATCAAGGTCAAGCTACCAGCAAAGGTAAAGTTTAAAAGGATGTACCACAGGGCTGCCAATATCCACTTCCACCAGGACATTTGAAGTCCAAGGTCTTCTGCCCATATGGGGGCACCCAGAGCGGTCAGCGTATAAATCAGGCCCATGACACCCCAGAATATCGGTTTGAAGAACGGTGAGTAAATGATCATCGATACCTCCTTTTTACCAGTTTTTGTTCACTTTAAACCAATCCTCGGTTTTAAGCC
>CAZYTI010000808.1:0-2977 GCA_964650065.1 uncultured bacterium | reverse complement strand
ATTCCCCAATCCGATACCCGTACAGCCTCTCTCCGCACTCCGAAATCCGAAAATCCTCACTCCGCAATCCGAAATCCGAAATGCCTCTCCCGCAATCCGACATTCGCAATATCAATAAGCATGATTCCCCCAAATACCCCGAACCAGAGTCAATCCAATTATTTTCAAATCAAACCGGAAAGACCAATTTTCAATATAATACAGATCGTGCTCAATCCTTTTGGAGAGGGAGGTATCCCCGCGATAGCCACTGACCTGCGCCCAGCCGGTGATACCCATTTTCACCTGATGTCTCACCATATACCGGGGAATATTCTCCTTGAACATTTTTGTAAAATGAGGCCTTTCCGGCCTGGGTCCTACCACACTCATATCCCCTTTCAACACATTCCAGAATTGCGGAAGCTCATCGATGCATGACTTTCTCAGGAAAATTCCCAATTTCGTCCTTCGTTTATCGTCAGCACAGGTCCAAGTTGTATCACTCACATCAGCAGAGGCAAAAGTCATGGTCCTCAGTTTGTAAAGCGTAAATTCCTTACCATTGACTCCAATCCGTCTTTGTTTAAATAACATGGGTCCCGAGGAAGTGAGCTTGACAGCTAATCCGAACATGGAAATTACGGGCGCCGAAATACCCAGGGCGAAAAAACTAAAAACAATGTCAAACGCCCGTTTCAAATAAAGGTATTGCCTTGTATCCACCGGATTCGAATGCAAACCGATGACAGGTATGCCGTCAATATTAAAGAATTTAACTTTGCACCGATTGCTCTTAAAAAGATGGGGAATGATGTTCACTTCCACACCCTCGTGTTCGCACTTATCGGTCACATGAAGGATTTCTTCATGAGCCGACAGGGGCAGGGCAATCATAACGCGATCAATTTTATAATTCTGAAAAACATCTTCAAAATCATTGATTTTGCCCAATACTTCATAATATTCGCCATGATATGACCATGTTTTTTTCACATCGTCTAAAAAGCCGACGACTGCAAATCCAAACTCCGGATGAATGTCCAATTTTTGCTTCAATCGCCGGCCGGTTGAACCGGCCCCAACAATGAGAACCCTTCTCGCATGATATCCCTGTTCTCTTACCCTAAACATGAAATGTCTGATCATCTGTAACAACTTTGCCTAGCCCTCGGAATTCCTGTCAATCCTTCACGTCTAAATCCCCTATTTTCATAAAACTTTTGACACTACCCCGAATCTAAATGAAATCCCTTCATTCGAAATAAGCGTAAGTATTCGTTTTGAATGATACGGAAGACCTTTCTCTCATCAAATTTCATCGAAGCCATTCGGTGTCCTGCTGCACCCAGATCGTCAGCCAACTGATGATTGGATAGGATCTCCAGAACAGCACCGGCCAGGGCCGATGCATTCCCGGGCTTTACCAGCAAGCCATTGATACGATTTTTGATAACCTCACGGCATCCCCGAATATCACTAACGATACAGGGTACACCCATGGCAGATGCCTCCATGGGAGCCCGTGGAAGCCCCTCCCTGAACGAGGGTAATACGAGTATGTCCATCATCGAATAGATGAATGGCATATCATGGCGTTTCCCGGCGAACACGAAGGCATCATCCACATTGTATTTCTTCATCACTCTGAAATCCACACAATCCTTCTTTTCCGAGTCTATCCACCCTGCGATCAAGAACATCACCTCCGGTTTCCTCGACCGGATCATGCGGGCTGCTTTCAGCAAGACCAAAATCCCCTTCTCCTCGACCAGTCTGCCTACAAATCCTACGATAGGGACTTTCCTCGTTAGACCGAGTTCAATCTTTTTTTGTTGAACGGTCTGTTGATCGATCTTAGCAGGATTAAAATAATCCAAATCAATTCCATTGCCTAAATTTCTCAATTTCGATCCCGGACAAATCCCATAATCATGCGCGGTTTTGATATCTTCTGAACTCTGCGACAAGACCAAATCGGACAACAGCATCGAGATCCTTTCAATTAACATATAGAACCGACGTCGGAGATATGTTGTTCGGCCTTCAAAATAAAAACCATGAATCGTACTCACGAGGATGGGTACTTTGGCTAAACGACCGGCAATTTGTGCTAAAAAACAGGGTTTTACAAAATGGGTGTGTATTAAACGGAAACGCTCCTGACGTAGAATCCGGTATAGCTTTATGATTGTCATGAGATCCCGAAGTGGCGAGATGCTTCTTTTCATGGGAACATTTAAGTGCCTGATACCCAATCGTTTTAGTGCGGATAAGTCATCATCGCCGGCAGAAACAGCAGAAATTGCGTATCCACTGAGGACCAGATCATGAAGTTGGTTGCAGAGTTGGTACTTCAGTGAATTACCGGCTGCACAAATATGAGCTATTGATACCATACCTATTGTCCATTTTCAACTGTTTTTTATGCACCGGGAATACACGCGCATTATACCATCGACATAAGCACGGGTCGAAAACCTTTCCTGAACCATTTTCCGACCCTCTTCCCCCATCCGCCGACGCATGTTTGGATCATCAATGAGTTTTTTTATTTTCTGAGCCATCGCATGAGAATCCGATGGCGGAACAAGAAAACCATTCCTGCCATCCTCTATTTGTTCGCCCACACCGGCTATGTGGGTGCTTATGACCGGCAACCGAAACCACATGGCCTCGAGATGCGTACGGGGCAGGCCCTCAGTGCCGCAGACCTGTATCTTCTTTCCACCGATGTCCAGTAATTCATGACTGATGGAAGGCAATACACTGATATCCGCTATTCTGTAAAACGAATATGGATCTTTTTGCCATCCGGTAAAAAAGACATTGAATAAAGCGTTGGTTCGTTGTTTATTCAACAGCCACTCCTGGTAGTCTTCATATTCCGGATAGAAATCACCGATACAGATACACATCAACTGATTGTAAAGACCTGCCCCGTTGAGCTCAGCAATCGCATCCAAGAGGTGGTGAATGCCCTTGGAGGGTATTAACG
>CAZYTI010000807.1:0-2985 GCA_964650065.1 uncultured bacterium | reverse complement strand
CATGAAGGAAGCAGGAATTGAGGGAACCAGGCTCTCCCCCGAAAACAGAAAAGAGATAGACATCTTTTTCAACCGCTTCCTCCCTCCCGGCAAAAAGAAGCGGGTCTTTGAAAATATCGAAGGGGATATACTGCCTGTACCCACTTTGGGCATGAACAGGTCGGGAATCAGGTTAAGTGAGTTTGAAAGAGACAGGGCCGCATTTCTGAGTGAGGATTATGAAACCGAGATTGGAGAACAGGATAAGCTGGTCCTGGAATTTCTGGATGGACCAAGAGGGCGGCATGAAGAGGAACGGCAAATGTCCCTTTTCCAGCCTGAAGCATACGTGGCTCGGAGGCATGATATCATAAGGCCTTTTGTGAAAGGCGATACACGGCCACCCTATGCTGTGAATACCTCAATGCTCAAAAGCCCCCAGACTACGATTCTTGTCTCCCATTCCGCTGAAAAGGCGTTCGTTTTTTTGCTGATTGAACATGCAAACTACATCCATTCCTGGATCAAATCGCCCGACAAGGGCTTCTACAGCATTGACTATGAATACTGGAGAGGCGGTAAAGACAGGGCCAGGCGCAGTTTCAACCCGGATTTTTTCATTAAGATCAACCTGGATGACTACATCTCCTTGCTGGAGGAACGCGCCGCGGCGGACCATCTCGATGCCATGAAGGAATTGCAGAATGAAGGGATAGATGCCCTTATCCTGGTAGTGGAAATCAAATCCGAGGAAGAGCAGGATGAATCAACCCCGGCCAAGGTCGAATATGCAAAAGCGCACTTTGAGCGCGTGAACAAAAGGTTGAAGGCCAGGAACCTCGCTGATTTACCACCGCAATACCGCGGCGATGCAAGACAACACTGCACATTCGACCTGCTCACGCCATTGGACTTCCCCAGATGGTCTTCTGATTTGAGGAGAGGAAAAGCGGTTGGTAGATGAATTCTGAGTGAATGGGCTTTTAGACAAGCATATCTCTCTATAGTCACAGTTACCTGATCCAGCGATGTATTTGTTTTAATTCAGAAGATGTTCCCAAAAGCTTGTAAACGATACATTAAATCCTAAATTTTTCTAAAATAATAAGAATAGCGGGTTTTGATGCACAGCGCCTCATTCGTGAAGTTCTTTCTACCACGGATGAAAGAAATTGAGACCCTCGGAACAAAGCTTTCCACCAACGAGATGCAAAAGTGCAGTCTTATGCAGAGACTGTTGACCGGGGAAGTGAGGATAACTGTGTATGGATGAAGGAGGTGATTTTCTGATGAAGTTGAAAGAGCAGACAATAGAAAAACTGGATGAACTCAAACCCGAGGCACTGGCAAGGGTATATGATCTGATAGTCGAGCTAAAACGAACGGATCAGGCCGAAAAAACCAAAAAAACCACTGCCGATTATATCAAGGTGCGGGAAGCATTGAAACAGTGCAAGGGGTCACTCTCGGATGATATTATACAGGAAAGAGAAGACAGGATATGAATCTATTTTTTGATACATCGGCACTGGTAAAGCTTTTCCATGAAGAAGAAGGGACCGAAGCAGTAACAGACCTTATCCTTGACGCAAATAATCAGGTCTGGATTTCAGAGCTTGCGCGCCTGGAATTTTTGAGCACTGTTTTTCGGAGATTTCGCAACAAGGAACTTGATGAAAGGCGGTTAAATACCGCGGTTAATTCCTTTGAAACCCAGGTCGACCGCTTCAATATTGAACCATTAGGACATGCTGTTCTTGAGGAAGCAGCGCTTCTTCTAAAAAATCATGGAAGAAGACACGGACTCAAGGCCCTGGATGCCCTGCATCTCGGCACTTATAGTCTCATATCCGAAGAAGATTGGGCTTTCGTGGCGACTGATGAAAGCCTTTGCGGTGTAGCAAAACTGATCGGATACTACACCATAAATCCCCTTAAGGGAAATGCGTGATGAACGATCTGAACCCTTTGTTTAAACCAAGAATCTCAAACGTCATGTCCAATATGGTTCAGACCAATGCTTTTAGACTTAATGCTGAATACGGATAGACCAAATCTGAGCGCGAACTCTGTGAAATTATTTTTTGCAGAGCCCTTATCTTTGCAACCCCGCCCCTTGCGTGATGAATTACTTCACGTCCAGGGTGATGGAAGCGCTATTTACTACCCAGGGCTCATAGGCATATGGGGGCAGCGCCATAAAATTTCCCACTGAGCTGGGTACCAAACTGTAATACAGGGTAGCGGTAATCGTCACAGTCTGAGGGGGAAAGTCTTTAGGTACGTTCCAGGTGTAGGTTTCAAGCTTTGTTTGTCGCGGCCCGATCCGATAATCGATGTCCGTATTTTTTGCCGTGTACCATTGGCAAATAGTCATCCGGCCTTTTGGATCAAAGAAGGGCCGAAGGTATGAATGCTTGGTATTGCCAAAACCCATTTGTCGTAATAAGAGATTTGGTTTTTCTAAAGATACCTGGAATACCATCATGATCGCACAATCCCCACGGCAATCCACCAGACTTGCTTCCAGCATACTAAACTACTTTGCTGCCTTTACTGAGACCAGATTCAACTTCAGAACTCTGATCAACTACAGGTGGACAAATGATGAACTCACCCTTGATCTGTCACTTTTTCAGGACTTTCAGGATTCCCTCATTTCAAGGATAAGGTCAGGTGACCGTTCTTCAATGAATATCAGATATTGGCAGCTTCAGAATGGCGTTTGTGAAATTGTGACGTCTCAGTAAGGCAGAAGGAACGTAACTTCTCAAAAAGTCCTGGTGATCTGCGGAAGATCATAAGCTTTCTACCGACGTCCCTGATAGCGCCGTCAGGAGTACTGGAGTGATGGAGTATTGGAAAAAAAACGTAAGCTTTGACTGTTTTTAGAGGTCGCAGAAAAAAGGGTATGAAAACATTGTAGGTTGGGCTGAGATTGCGAAGCCCAACAGAAAAGGAATCCTTTCATTGTTGGGTTGCGCAAGCTCAACTCAACTACGATTC
>CAZYTI010000806.1:0-2987 GCA_964650065.1 uncultured bacterium | reverse complement strand
TGACATTGAGTGCGTTGCTCAATACCCTCAAAATACCCGTGAACGGTTACTATTTTTTAAAGTCTGTGATATGTTTGAATTATAAGTACTTTCCACAATAGTTTAAAGGGGGATTTTTCTTTACAATACAATTATGAGATATAGAATATTAAGTGTAATCCCGTACATAATGAAGCCCGAAATTAAAGTGAAGCACTACTTGGATGACTAATAATACGTAATTCTTGAAAATAAAGGATAGTTGTCTTTTTCGCTCGTATTATTATACAGGTATGGGCAGGTTATCTTGATCAGGTTAGGAATACTGAATATTGAAGCAAGGGCTTAAAATTGCTATTGGAGGCAAGGGCGGTGTGGGGAAGACCACTGTATGCAGTATATGGGCACAGCTTTTTGCCCAATCCGGTTTTGATGTATTAGCGATCGATGCCGACCCTGATACAAACCTTGCAGCTGCAATGGGCGTTCCCGGAAGTCAAGCACCTGAGCCTCTTATCCACATGAAATCATTGATCGGCGAAAGAACAGGCACAGATCGAAATGCGGTTGGTGCCTATTTTCGTATGAACCCTAAAGTTAGTGATCTTCCGGAAAAATACTGGCTTGAGGTGAATGGTTTAAAATTACTGGTGCTTGGCGGAATAAAAAAGGCCGGAGCCGGTTGTGCCTGTTCCGAAGGGTCTTTTCTCCGGGCATTATTGACGCATACAATCTTACACAGACAGGAAGTTGTCCTGGTCGATCTGGATGCGGGAGTTGAGTGCATGGGGCGTTCCAGTGTCGAGGGAATTGACGCACTTGTTATAGTTGTGGAACCCGGTAGTCGAAGTCTGGATACAGCAAAGAATATTTCTGATATGGCAAGATCTATGAATATCCGCCAGGTAGCGGCGATTGCCAACAAAATTACGGATAAAAAACAAATCGAACAAATCAGCGATCAGCTTAACGGGATTCCTTTGCTTACAAGTATTGTATCAATGCCTGCGATCCAGGAGGCGGATATAGCAAGAGCCAATGTTTTTCGGACCGAAAAAGAGCTTATCAATTTGCTCGATAAAGGAAAACAGAATCTAATGTCAATGATTGTTTCGACATGAAGCCAATAAAGCACAATTTTAAAATAAAATGATGATGTAATGATAAAATATAATGCGAGGTTATTATGGATGTAGAAAAACGCAGTTGTGATAAAGCGGCTCAGGAAGTAATCAATCAGATGTCAAAATGTGACTATGAAAATGTTTGGGACCGACTCGAAAAACAGCTTCCTCAATGTGGATTTGGTAAAAGCGGCGTTTGCTGTAAGATATGCACGATGGGGCCTTGCAGGATATCCAAGAAAGCGGCTTTGGGTGTTTGCGGTGCTGATGTCGATACGATAGTGGCCAGAAATTTTCTAAGAGCAGTGGCAGGCGGAGTCAGTGCGCATAGTGACCACGGCAGAACAGTAGCGGAAGCATTTGTAGCAGCAGCAACAGGTAAAGCCCCTGATTATAAGATCAAAGATGTTGAAAAGCTTCACAGGGTCGCTAATGAGTTCGGTATCGAGATCGAAGGTCGAAGCGATAATGAGATAGCTGCTGATCTTGGTAAACTGGTGCTGGGAGAGTATGGAAAAAGTGAAGGCACTCAGTTGATGTGCACTCGTGCTCCCGGCCCTCGTCAGGAGATATGGAAAAAGATGAATATAACCCCTCGTGCTATCGACAGGGAAGTTGTAGAAGCGCTGCATCGAAGCACAATGGGGGTCGATCAGGATTATATCAGCTTGCTGAATCATACCAGCAGAACAGCGCTTGCTGACGGCTGGGGCGGTTCTATGCTGACCACCGATCTTCAGGATATATTGTTCGGCACGCCTTCGCCCGGCAAAGGCGAGGTGAACTAAGGCGTGCTTGAGGAAGACAAGGTCAATATCATAGTTCACGGTCATGATCCATTGATGTCTGAAATATTATGTGAAGCTGCGCTGGAACCAGAAATGGAAGCTAAGGCCAAAGAAGTCGGCGCTAAGGGGATAAATATTTCGGGTGTGTGCTGTACGGCTAATGAGCTTCTGGTCAGACACGGCGTTCCGATAGCTGGTAATTTTCTCTGCCAGGAACTGGCGATAGCAACCGGCGCTGTTGAGATGATGGCTGTCGATGTGCAGTGTGTAATGCAGGGTCTTACAAAGGTGGCAGAAAAGTTCCATACGAAACTTTTTACGACAGCTCCTCAGGCCAAAATGGAATCCGTAGAACATGTGCTTCTTGAAGAGCATGACGCATTGAACATTGCCAGGAAGCTTGTTATAGATGCAATAAATAATTATAAGAACCGAGGACAAGTGAACATTCCCAGGCATAAAGAATCCGGGGTAATGGGATTTACGAATGAGTCTATCAAGTATATGCTTGGCGGGAGATTCCGAAGCGGTTATAGGCCGTTGAATGATAATGTTATCAATGGAAGGATTCGCGGTATTGCAGCTATTGTGGGGTGCACTAACCCGAAAACTCCGATGGATTCCACACATATATATTTGTCGAAGGAACTTATAAAACGTGATGTTTTAGTCCTTACGACGGGTTGTGCGACAGTGGCATGCGGTAAGCAGGGATATTTGCATCCAAAAGAAGCGCTGGAAATGGCAGGTCCTGGTTTGCGAGAAGTTTGTGAGACGGTCGGCATTCCTCCTATACTGGCGTGCGGCAGTTGTGTTGATAACAGCAGGCTTTTAGTGGCAGCTTCTGAGATAGTAGCTGAAGGCGGACTTGGTGAAGATATAAGCGATTTGCCGATGGCAGGAGCCTGTCTGGAATCTATTACTGAAAAAGCCACTGCGATCGGGCAATATTTTGTGGCTAGCGGTGCACTTGTGATTTTCTCTGAAGAACTGTTCCCATATCAGGGAAGTGAGAAAGTGATGGATTATCTCCTTAATGGTATTGAAAACGATCTTGGAGGTAAATGGGTTTTAGAATCAGACCCGGCAAAAACCC
>CAZYTI010000805.1:0-2992 GCA_964650065.1 uncultured bacterium | reverse complement strand
GTTGAGAAGCTACATGTATGATATATAACATATTGGTATTTAAGAATATAGCATACATTTGCTATCCAGATGTGATAGTAGGTTCGAGTCAAATCTGAAAAATCTTCGTGGAGAAACAATATACGAAAAGTGATCGATTTGCAAATGGAATTTTGAAAAAAGATATCTCCGATATTCAATTTGATTTTCAGTCTCGAGATGAAATACCCAAACTGCTCATGGGGCTCCAGCACATTACAGCACCCGAGAAATTCGTGAAAAGGTTTTCAAAGTCCTTAACCAAATTGTACCGAGAGAAAGCCATAAAACCGGAAGGCCCGGCATGGATTTATGGAAGATTCTTGTGCTGGGTACATTGCGGTTAAACTGTAACTTTGACTATGACAAGGTCCATGGGTTGGCAAATAATCACAGGACCCTTCGGCTCATGCTTGGACATGCCGAAACGGATATGGTGGACCATCAAACATCATTACCTTTGGGGAATCTTATCATGAATCTCATTCCCGAATCTGCGCAAATGTTTTTTATTAAATCGGCATCGATTCAGATTTTCACCTTCAAAATGCCGAAAATTTCGACAGTGATCGACCAATTTGCAGCGGGATATAGGTTTTGTTTCTTTCGAGCATTGACTTTTGCGTAGTAATAACCGATAAATATCAATAGATTCTGCTCAACGAACGGAAATAGGGCTATTCCGGGATAAGGTTTTTTTGAAAATCAGACAAAATAGAAGGCGGTCAGATGGCGGAAAGAAAAATTGGGTAGATTTTGCAAGAGAAAAGCACTGAAACCAGAAACCAAAATTCGATTGCAAAAGTGGAATTTTATCCAGCCGTGTCTGTGAAAGATTATGTCACACAAATCCAGGATGAGCCCAAAAATAATGGTATTCTTTCTGTCCTTTTAATATGTTCTTACTCCTATAATCAACAAGGCCGGCGAGAAGGAGATTTGATTTATGAAAGCTTTTGATTATGTGCGTCCATCATCTTCTGAGGAGGCTTGTCGTTTGTTGAGTCGATCCGGCGGGCAATCAAAGGTTATAGCAGGGGGAACCGATCTGTTGGTCCAGATCAGACAGGGGAAGCTACATCCTGAAACGGTGATAAGCCTGCGGGACATCCCGGAACTTTCTCGCATCTCCTTCAACCCTGACCATGGCGTGACGATCGGCGCCATGACAACGCTCGACGTTGTTGAATCTTCAAAGGAAATTCTGGAAAACTTTAAATCTGTAGCAGAAGCTGCCGGCCAAATTGGATCAGCTCAGGTGAGGAGTCGGGCTACGATAGGAGGCAACTTGTGTCATGCCGCACCATCTGGTGACATGGCCCCGAGTCTGATTTCCTATGGGGCCACAGTGGTGATCAGTGACGGCATGAAAGATCGAACCATCCCCATTGAGGATTTCTTTACTGGCCCCGGGCAGACGGTCTTAAAAGAGGTAGAGCTGATGAGAGAAATTCACATCCCGGTGCCTCCACGGCCGCATTTCGGGACCTATTTAAAGGCCTCCCGATCCATCATGGACCTGGCTATAGTGGGTGTAGCTATGTTTGCAGTTTTCGAATCTGACGGGGAGACCTGCCGGGACTTAAGATTGGCGCTTGGTGCAGTGGCCCCAACACCATTTCGAGCCAGTGAGACGGAAAATATGACGATAGGTCATAAGTTGGAGGATGAATTAATTGATAAGGTGAGTCAGATGACCTCCGATGAGGCGCGGCCCATTTCCGATGTAAGGTCCACGGCTAGCTATCGAAAGAGCTTGATCAAGGTCATGGTCCGAAGGGCTCTTGTCGCTGCCCGGTCCTGGGCACAGAAAGGAGAAAGACGGTGAAGCGGGAGCTGAGGTTAACAGTCAATGGCGATTTTTATCATCTATTCGTTGAAACCCATCACAGTCTACTCGATGTGATTCGAGAGGAGATCGGTTTGACCGGAACCAAGAAGGGTTGCGATATGGGTGAATGCGGAGCCTGCACGGTTCTATTAAATGACAAGCCGGTGAATTCTTGCCTGGTTCTAGCCCACGAGGCTGATAATCAGCAAGTGCTCACGATCGAAGGGTTGTCCAAGGGGGGCGAGCTTCATCCGATCCAGAAGGCTTTTATTAATCGTATGGCTTTGCAGTGCGGGTTTTGTACCCCGGGTATGATCATGTCCTCGATGGCACTCCTGGCAAAGAACCCCATGGCTAATGATCGCGAGATCCGAAAAGGCCTTATGGGTAACCTTTGTAGATGCACGGGGTATGTGAAAATCATAGAGGCAGTAAAGGCATCGCAGGAGATGATGGTGGAGGAAGAGTCCATGTTACATAAAACGCCGGGTCGAATATGAGAAAAATATGCGGCCATTCACCCACCTTTCATAACTGACCATGGTTGTACATTCTGTGGAGAAACAACAAAGGAACGGGAAGGATGTTACCCATGAAAGAAAGATTCTCGTACATAGGTAAACGGTTACCGGCGCACGACATAAAAGAAAAAGTAACCGGAACCGTGCAATACACGGATGACATTAAACTGCACGGTATGTTGTTCGGCAAGATTTTAAGAAGCCCCCATCCCCATGCCAGGATCGAGCGAATTGACACCTCAAATGCTGAAGGGTTGCTCGGGGGAGGTAAGTACGTTGTGACCGCTTCGGATGCACCGGCTACCCTCGTGGGAGGCCCATTGAGGGACATGCCTCTCTTCGCAAAGGACAAGGTCCGCTACATAGGCGAACCTGTGGCGGCCGTGGCCGCTCGCTCGCCTGAGCTGGCGATCCAAGCACTGACGAACATAAAGGTCGAGTATCAAACCCTGCCGGCCATTTTTGACCCGGTGGAAGCCATGGATGAAAAAGCAGCTCTCATCCATGAGCATCTCGGCGATTACAGGGGGAGCAAAGACGTCATCAGGTTCGGAAATGTCTGCTCCCACACTTCCATAAGGCGAGGGGACGTTGAAAAGGCGTTTCGTGAGGCCGATCATTT
>CAZYTI010000804.1:0-2997 GCA_964650065.1 uncultured bacterium | reverse complement strand
ACGTGATGTTCGGCTTTTTTGAATTTTCTCAATTTAATAAAATTGATCCCCAAGAGAAGGTGTGCACGATGGAATATAGGACAGATTTGGACGGCTTTATCCAGGTATTTGACCGATTCAGAAAACTTTTTCAAATCAAAATAAACCAGAGCCAGTCTGTAAAGATAGATTACATCCTGAGCGTTTAATGCGATTGCCTTTTCCCAATTGAAGATGGCATTTTTCACCTTTTTTTTCTTTACCAAATCGATAGCAGCCAAGTGCAACTTTTCGGCTTTTTTCTCCACATTTTCCGGAAACCACTGAATGGTTAACCTCTCACCATCGATAAAACCTTCAAGAATGCCAGTATCGGTATGGTATTTTTTCAGTATGATGTCCTTGATGACATTAGTATCTCGGATTTTTCCAGGAAGCCCAAAAAAGTCTGAATCCTTTTTTAAATCCTGTATGAGTAAAGAAACAGTGATAATTTTTGACGATAAAGCGCCTTCTGTACTCATGTCAATGCCCTTCCATATTTTTAAAATTTTAAATGGATTTTAACAATGTCAAAACGCTATTTAAAACATCTTGCTCATTCGTAAATTCTGTTTTCCCCGATTGTCGTATCTTGATTTCAATCTCCCCTTTTTTGATCCATTTGTCGCCAATGATGATCTGAAGAGGCATTCCCAGCAAATCGGCATCGTTGAATTTAATGCCCGGGGAAACATCCCTGTCATCGAGCAAGGTATCAATACCATGTTCATGCAGAAGTTTATACAATCGCTCACTGAGAAGCTTAATATCCTGATTTTCAGACTTAAGAGGAATCATGTGTACCGCATAAGGAGCAATGGCCGTGTCCCAGACAATGCCAAAATCATCCGCGTTCTGTTCTATGGCTGCAGCCACGATTCTTTCGACTCCAATTCCATAACTCCCCATGGTTACGGGTTTTTCTTTTCCGTTTTTATCGAGATACACGACATGCATACTCTCCGAATATTTCGTCCCCAATTTAAAAATATGACCCAATTCAATAGCCTGGACGACTCTCAATTTTTCCTTGCACAGGTGACAGTTTTCATCTTCACATACATTTCGAATATCGATAAATTTTATGATTTCTACATCTCGATTTAATTCGATTCCCGAAATGTGGTAATCAAACTCATTGGCCCCGGTTGTAAGGTTGCATTGTTCTTGCAGAGTTTTATCGGCATAAATCTTAATCTTCTGCTTGAGACCAACGGGTCCGACAAAACCAACATCTGCGCCACAGATTGTTTTCACTTCTTCCGGATGGGCCGGCCGAATCTCACTCCCGAAAAATGTCTGCAATTTTGATTCATTGACCTCATGATCTCCCCGAAGAAGTATCATGACGGGTTCATTATCTAAAATAAAAAGCATGGATTTCATTAATTGATCGGGTCGCTTTTTCAGAAAATCCGAGACATCAGCAATGGTTCGTTGACCGGGTGTATGAATCCGGGAAATCTCCGCAGATGTTTCGTCTACCTTCTTGGGGACAGAAATTGCAACATCCAGATTATCTGCATATCCACATGAGTTACAAAGAACCAGGGTATCCTCCCCGTATTTGGATTCCACCATGAACTCCTGGGAACCACTCCCCCCCATTAATCCCGATGAGGCACCCACAACATGAAAATGCAGTTTACAACGAGAAAAAATATTTCTATATGCTTTGGCGTGGAGATTGTATCCTGCATCCAACGTTTCGGCGCCCGTGTCCAGGGTATAGGAATCTTTCATAATAAATTGTCTGGTGCGCAGAACTCCAGATCGTGGGCGAGGTTCATCTCGAAATTTGGTCTGTATCTGATACCAGATTTGAGGGAGATCTTTGTAAGAACGTACATACTTACGCGCAAGATCACTGATCACCTCTTCATGGGTAGGCGCTAATACGTGAAATCGATTCTTCCGATCTTTCACACGAAACATCTCGTCACCGAATCCGGCATTACGACCCGATTCATCCCAAATCTCTATCGGATTCAAAGCCGGTAGATGCAGCTCCTGTCCTCCAATACCATCCATCTCTTCTCGGATGATTTGCATAATTCGTTTCATCACTTTCCATCCGATAGGTAGATAGGAGTAGATGCCTGAGGCCAATGGACGTATCAATCCTGCCCTCAGCATGAGTCGATGACTGGGTATAACAGCGTCTGCGGGTGTTTCTTTTTGAGTAGGTATATATGCTTTAGATAGCCTCACGAAGTACTACTCCTTTATTTCATTGGGTTGACTTGCTTAAATGGTATTTTTGAATTGTCATATAGCTTCTCCTCCTGACTCACAATCATGAGAAATCTGGAACCTTGATATCGATTCGGCTCTTCCCGATTGTTTATCGATTTTAATAATGACACCGCAGAATTTTGGATCTCCATGTGCCACTTTATAATGAACGGGTAATTGAGATATAAATCTTTTTATCGCGATCTCTTTGTCCATTCCAATGACGGAATCGAAGGGTCCTGTCATACCGGCATCAGTAATATATGCAGTTCCTTGTGGCAAAACGCATTCATCGGCAGTCTGAACATGTGTATGCGAACCGATGACAGCACTCACACGACCATCTAAAAACCATCCCAATGCCATTTTTTCAGCCGATGCCTCAGCATGAAAGTCGATTATCAAAGTTTTGATCCCTTCGTTCGCGAGTCTTCGAATTTCGCCATCAATGGTACGAAAAGGACAATCAATTGGATACATGAAGCTTCGTCCTTGAAGATTGATGATCCCCACCGAGTCATTGCCAGGGGTTTGTACGACTACCGATCCATGTCCGGGACAACCCGGGGGATAATTGAGGGGACGAAGGATCCTGGGATTCTCATTTAACATTGGGAAAATCTTATTCTTATCCCATATATGATTACCACTGGTGATGACATCGATTCCCATATCAAAAAAAGATTGGGCAATCCTTGCAGTCAACCCCTTGCCTGATGCACTGTTCTCTCCATTGACGAT
>CAZYTI010000803.1:0-2997 GCA_964650065.1 uncultured bacterium | reverse complement strand
ATCAATCCGGATGGGACGCTGAAGTGGCGGTATCCCACAGAAGATGCTATCGACTCATCTCCGGCGATCGGGTCTGATTGAACGGTTTATGTGGGTTCATGGGATGGTTACCTCTATGCGATCGATCCGGATGGCGCACTGAAGTGGCGGTATAAAACGGGATGGCGGGTATATTCTTCTCCGGCGATTGGGTCTGACGGTACCATCTATGTGGGTCAGGATGGCCTGTATGCCATCAATCGGGATGGCACGTTGAAGTGGCGGTATGAATCCAGTTGGAGTTTTAATTCTTCACCGGCGATTGGGTCTGACGGTACCCTGTTTATCGGGGCCTGGAATTACTTGCATGCCATAAATCCGGATGGGACGCTGAAATGGCGGTATCTTACCATAGGCAGCGTTGACTCCTCCCCTGCAATCGGGTCCGATGGGACGGTGTATGTCGGATCAGATGATAACAGCTTCTATGCAATCAATCCGGATGGCACAATGAATTGGCTATTTCAAACAGGGGATGATATTCGTTCTTCACCCACAGTAGGATTGAACGGTGTGGTATATATAGGGTCATATAATGACTCCTTCTATGCAATTAATCCGGACGGCACGTTGAAGTGGCAGGTTCAAACAGGAAATACTATTGAGTCGAGTCCGGCCATTGACGATAACGGTACTATATATGTAGGGTCCTATGATAATTACCTCTATGCGATTTTCAGCAGCAGTCAGGGCCTGGCTGATAGTCCATGGCCGAAGTTTCGCCAGAACAATCTGAATACAGGCACTTTTCCAAGTGTAAACATTGCCGATCAAATAGAGTTTACTTTCTTTAGTGCCGGTGAAACAATCCGGAAAACATTCACAGTCAGTAATTCTACTTCTACAAATATAACACTTAAAAATTGTGTCTTTGATCACAATGCGTTTTCCCTGAACACGCCATTACCGAGGGAGATTCTTGCAGGTGCGGCATCACCATTAACGGCGATCATTATCCCTACCAATCGGGGCTTGTATCAGAGCACTTGCCAAATCACCTATGAGACCAACGGTGAATCAAAAAGCGTGGCAAACCAAATCCAAGCCGGCCTCTTTCTGGAAGATGGCAGTGAGTCCGCTCTCACTGCCCATCGCGTCCTGGATGCATACAACACCTGCCTAAACGAAGATCCAAACTCCGTCGCGGCAAAAAACAACAAGGGTGTCCTCTATAGATTATTGGGAGAACCGGAGATGGCGGAACAAATCCTCCTGAGCGCCTTGAGTCGTGGGCAGGGTGACCTCCATGGATACAGCGGCATCAAAATGAATGTGGGTGTCACCAAATCTGACCAGGATTCTTCAGCAAAAGCCCAATTGTATTATGAAGCAGCTCGTAGGGATATCGCAGCCAATAAAAGTGAGTCCTCCCTGGCGCCCCAGATACATTACAACAAGGCCTGGGAAGCATACACCCGGAACGATCTCGATTCTGCCGACGCGTTTATCAATAATACACTCAGCCACGCCAAGGCCAATGACTTCCTCAAAGCCAAAGCCCATGTCTTGCGTGGTGCACTCCTTTTTCAGAGAGGGGACAATGAATCGGCCCGATCCGACTTTGAGCAGGCCATGGCCCTCGATCCCGACGGGCCTATCGAGCAAATGGCCCTGGAAAACCTGGACTTCCTGACCGGTGTGGACGAAAAATCGGATGAACGTATCCCCATGACCTTCGTGCTGAGTTCCAACTATCCCAATCCCTTCAATCCGGAGACCACCATCAGTTTCGGATTGCCCAGGGAAAGTGAAGTGGCGCTCGAGATATACAATGTTCGGGGACAGAGAATTCGGATGTTATTTACCAGGAGTCTTAAAGCCGGCTGGCACCATGTCACCTGGAACGGGACGGACGATTCAGGAAGCCGGGTCGGATCCGGGATATATTTCATAAAGATGAGAGCCGGAAAATTTGAATCGACCCATAAGATGACGTTATTGCGATAAGGATAATAACACGGGGGGATATTATGAAAAAGCTCTACTTGTTATCCTGTATTTTATTCTTGATATGCCTTATCAACTCTTCTTCTGCCCAGACACCCGGTACGCTGAAATGGCGTTACGAAACAGGAAATATGATTGAATCTTCTCCGGCAATTAGCGAAGACGGTACCATTTATGTGGGATCCTATGATGATTACCTCTATGCAATAAACCCGGACGGTACCCTGAAATGGCGGTATCAAACAGGAAACAATGTTGAGTCTTCCCCTGCAATTGGCAGTGATGGCACGGTGTATGTGGGATCATGGGATCATTACCTCTATGCGGTAAATCCGGACGGCACTCTGAAGTGGAGCTATCAAGCAGAAAGCGATGTGAATTCTTCACCCGCGATTGGTATGGACGGCACGGTGTATGTGGGATCATGGGATCATTACCTTTATGCTATTTACAGCGAGAGTCAGGGCCTGTCTGCAGGTCCATGGCCGAAGTTTCACCAGAACAACCGGAACACAGGATCATCTCCCAGTGTAGCGATTTTCGATCAAATGGAATTCATTTTTTTCAACACCGGTGAAATAATTCGAAAAACATTTACAGTTAGCAACCCTTTTTCAACAGATATAACGCTCAACAATTGTTTGTTTGATCATAATGCATTCTTTCTGGATACGCCGTTACCGATGGAAATTCTTGCAGGTGCAGCATCCACATTAACTACGACCATTCGTCCCAATAATCAGGGCTTATATCAGAGTACTTGCCAAATCACCTATGAAACTAACGATGAATCAAAAAACGTGTCCAATGAAATCCAAGCCGGTCTGTTTCTGGAAGATGGCAGTGAATCCTCGGTCACTGCTCATCGTGTTCTGGACGCATACAATATCTGCCTGTCAGATGAATCAAACTCCGCGGCTGTTAAAAACAACCTGGGCGTTCTCTACAGATTATTGGGAGAACGGGATGTGGCGGAACGGGAGCTAATGGGTGCCTTGAGTGAGGGTCAGG
>CAZYTI010000802.1:0-2998 GCA_964650065.1 uncultured bacterium | reverse complement strand
CGCGTAAAGGCAACAAAGATAAAAATGTTGCCTTTACGCGTTTATTAGGACGGCGTATCTACTAAATTTTCCTTGACTTTTAGTTAAAATGATATTACATTTTAGACATGATTTGGGGCGATTAGCTCAGGTGGTTAGAGTGCTTGCTTGACATGCAAGAAGTCACTGGTTCAAGTCCAGTATCGCCCACAATTTTTTTTTATATTTACACGTTGAATGAGTGATCATTTTCGGAAATAAGGAAATTTTGCGTATTTGAACGAAATAACAATTACATTTGGTAACGGAAAAAAGAGGTGTTTCCATAGAGGTATTACCCTTAAGCAAGTCATAGAGACCATTTTCCCTGATATCTATCTTCAAGCTATTGCCGGTATCGTGGATGATCAGATACTGGACCTTACTGAGACTGTTGAAAACGATGCAAACATTCGTTTGTTAACCTCGAGTGATCCGGAAGGATTGCAGATTTTTTGGCACAGTGCATCTCATGTCATGGCTCATGCAGTGAAAGACCTGCATCCTGATGCGCGTTTGGGGATAGGACCTTCCATATCAAACGGATTCTATTACGATTTCGGCATGAACACCTCACTGACTGAAACCGATCTCAGTAAGATCGAAACCAGAATGCAGGAAATTGTTGATGAGGATATCCCCTTCTCCAGGAACGTACTCACCAAGAAAGAAGCATCTGAACTTTTCCAAGAGCGAGGAGAAAATTTCAAACTCGAACTGATCAATGAGATTGAGGATGATGAGGTTACCGTATATGGAAATGATCGTTTTGTGGATCTCTGCCGGGGTCCTCATGTACCATCTACAGGCTATATTAAATATTTCAAATTATTAAATCTAGCAGGTGCTTATTGGAAAGGTGATGAGCGAAATCCGGTCATGCAGAGGATCTATGGGATTGCCTTTCCATCGAAGCAATCTCTTGAAGAGCACATACAAACCAGGGAAGAGGCTAAAAAACGTGACCATCGCCGCTTGGGGAAGGAACTCGATCTTTTCAGTTTTCATTTAGAGGGGCCTGGTTTTCCATTTTGGCATCCCAACGGCATGGTTATCTACAATGAAACCACCCGGTACATGCATGAAGTTCTTCGTCGTCACGGTTATCATGAGATTAAAACACCTCTTATTCTCAACGAGGAACTCTGGCATCGAAGTGGCCATTGGGATAACTATAAAGAAAATATGTATTTTACTTCAATAGATGATCAAGCTTTTGCCGTCAAGCCCATGAACTGTCCCGGAGGGCTGCTCGTCTATAAAAGCCATCCACATTCATACAGGGATCTTCCACTAAAATTATCGGAAATGGGCTTGGTTCATCGACACGAAAAATCCGGTGTTTTACATGGGCTCTTTCGTGTCCGCCAATTCACGCAGGATGATGCACATGTTTTCTGTACCCCTGATCAGATAGAAGACGAAGTTATGAAACTCATTGATCTTGTGGATGAAGTTTACCATACGTTCGGCTATGATCAATACGAGGTCGAACTTTCGACGCGTCCTACAAAAGCGATTGGGACGACCGAGATGTGGGATCAGGCAGAGAAAGGACTGCTCAATGCATTAGAAAGAAAAGAACTGTCCTATCAGGTGAATGCGGGTGAAGGAGCCTTTTATGGTCCAAAAATTGATTATCATATCAAGGATTCTCTCGATCGAATGTGGCAGTGCGGGACCATTCAAGTTGATTTTTCAATGCCGGAACGATTCGACCTGGCCTATATTGCACAAGATGGGAAGAAACATCGGCCCGCTATGATTCACAGGGCTATCTTGGGATCAGTGGAACGATTTATCGGTATTCTCATCGAGCATCTGGGAGGTGCGTTTCCTCTGTGGCTGACACCTGTACAGTGTATCCTTATTCCAATCAGCGAAAAGCACCATGACTATGCACATCGGATTCATAAGGAAATGATGGAAAATGAGATAAGAAGCACCATTGACGATCGCAATGAAAAAGTAGGATACAAAATAAGGGAGGCAGAGACCAAAAAGATACCCTATATGTGTATCCTTGGTGATAAGGAATTGAGCGGTAATAATATTTCTATACGAAAACATCGCGAAGGAGATTTAGGAAAATCTGATCTTCCAAGTTTTATAAGTAAAATCACAGATGAAGCAAAAAGGAGGCTCAGTCATTAAAAAAGATGATATTCGATTAAATGAGGACATTCGAGCCCGAGAGGTTCGTCTTATCGATCCTGATGGAAAACAGGTCGGAGTCGTTCAAATCGCGAAAGCATTAGAGATGGCGGAAAGTTTTGACCTTGATTTGGTAGAAATTGCTCCAAATGCGTCACCTCCAGTGTGCCGGGTCATGAATTATGGAAAGTTTAAGTACCAACAGAGCAAGAAAGAGAAAGAAAGTAAAAAGAAACAACATGTGATCCATATAAAAGAAATACGTCTGCGTCCGACGATTGACGAGCATGATATCGATTTTAAAATGAGACAGGCACGTAAATTCATCGAATCGGGGAATCATCTACGAATTCGCATCCTTTTCCGGGGGAGGCAGATAACCCATCCGGAACTTGGACACGCCATCCTCCAACGTGTTCAGCAGGAATTGGAGGATATTGCGAAAATGGAAGCGAATCCTATAAAAGAGGGTCGAAGCATCGTAGCCAATTTTGTTCATAAATGATCAAGGAGTAAATACACATGCCGAAAATACGTACCAACCGGGGCGCGGCCAAGCGCTTTAAACTTACCGGTAACAAAAAAGTAAAACGAAATAAAGCTTATTCAAGTCATATTTTGACAAAAAAAACATCCAAGAGAAAAAGAAAACTAAAAAAATCAGATATGGTTTCTTCATCGGAAACAAAACGGGTCAAGCGAATGTTGGCCACATAACGGAATATATTAAAGTGGATATGAAGAGGTAAAAATGCCAAGAGTAAAAAATTCAGTAGCATCACGTAAGAGAAGAAAAAAGATACTTAAGCAGGCGAAAGGATATTGG
>CAZYTI010000801.1:0-3001 GCA_964650065.1 uncultured bacterium | reverse complement strand
ATATATAAATTGGACTCCAAGCCGAAATGTCGTTATCAGAAATAACATGATCGAAAAAACCGGCGGAAACGGACTCATTTGGAGGGTGTCTTTAAAACCATTAGTTGAGCATAATGTATTTAAGGAATGCGCAGAAGAATTGAGTGGAAATGCGATGTTCTTTTTCAATTGTGATAGTGCAATCGCGCAGTATAATGAGGCCTATCTGACTGTTTATGAGCCTGGCGAGACGGATGGCTCAGGTTTTGACGCAGACTATCGATGCAAGCATACCATTTACCAATACAACTACAGTCATGACAATGGTCTCGGAGCATTTGTCGTATGCACGAATGGAAGAAGTCCGACCGCATTCCAACACGGTGCTGTGGTTAGGTACAACATCAGCCAGAACGAATCCCGTGAGGTCTTTCATCTCTCAGGGCCATTATCACGGACACAGATTTATAATAATGTCATTTTCCTGAATGAAAACAAATCAAATGTCAAGATAATTTATCACAAGAGTTGGGGAGGCTATCCCGATAATACATCTTACCATAATAACATATTCTATATATTAGGTGATGATTGTAAGTATGACCTCGGCGGAAGTACACATAATGTATTTGATTTTAATGTTTTCTTCGGAATTCATCCCAATTCCGAACCAACCGATCCTCATAAGATCATAGCCGATCCTCTATTTGTTGATCCGGGAAGTGGATATATAGGTATTGAAACCCTTGAAGGCTATAAGTTGAAGAATAACTCCCCATGTATCGATTCGGGGATCAATATTGAAAATAATGGCGGAAAAGATTTTTGGGGGAATCCGATTTATAGTGGGCCGCCTGATAGGGGTGTTCATGAGAAGAAAAATAAATAGCATACGAGTTAACGCTTTTCTAATAGGATTCCTTCATATTCATGTCTATGAAAGCACATACACTGATTCTAATGCTTATGCATATCCTGTTTTTTAGTTTGATACAGTTACACGACTCAGATCTCTGTTTATGTCAAACGACCTATTATGTCGATAGCGTTCTCGGAAATGATGAATATCGGGGAACTCATCCCGATTCTGCCTGGCAATCCCTTCGAAAGGTGAGTAGCATAACATTTCAAGCGGGAGATTCGATGTTGTTCTGTTCCGATAGGGTTTGGTTTGGTAAGGTATGGCCAAGAGGCTCGGGTGAGAAAGGAGAACCCATTGTCATTGGCAAATATGGGACAGGTGTCAGTCCTCTCATAAATGGTGAAGGAGAGTCTTATGCTGTTCAGCTTAAAAATCAATCTTATTGGGAAATCCATGACTTGGAAATTACGAATTACCGGGAAACCAACACAAATTATAAACGAGGCATTTACATAAGGGCGGAGGATAAGGGCGCAATAGATCATCTTTATTTGATCAATTTAATAATCCACGATATTAATGGAAATATTGATCCTGGCAATAATTCTAAACATAATGGGGGGATCTTCTTCGAAATAAGCGGCAATCAAAAAGAAACATATTTTAATGACGTACTGATTGAAGGCTGCCATATCTTTGATGTGGCGCGTACCGGTATATCATTGAATTCGTCCTGGTCTACGCGTACACTTACATCGAATGAGAATTGGGTGCCCAGCACTCGAGTCGTGATCAGAAATAATTACATCGAACGTAGCGCGGGCAATGGGCTTATTTGGCGTGTCTCCCGAAAACCACTGGTGGAGTATAATGTTTTCCGTGAATGCGCAACTTTGTTGAGCGGTAATGCGATGTTTTTCTTTAATTGCGATAGCGCGCTGGCGCAATATAATGAGGCTTACCTGACAGTTTACAATCCAGGAGATACGGATGCCGGGGCGTTCGATGCTGATTTCAGGTGCAAAAATACGACCTATCAGTATAATTACAGCCATGATAACGGTGAAGCTGCATTTATCGCTCCGACTATGGGGACGAGTCCTACGGCATTTCAGGATGGTGCCGTTTTCAGGTATAATATCAGCCAGAATGATCATCGCGAGGTTTTCCATGTTTCAGGGCCAATTACAAATACGACTTTCCATAACAACACGGTTTACTTGGATCCGGACATGGCTGATATCCAGATTGTCTATCACAAGAGTTGGGGCGGATATCCTATAAACACGTCCTATTTAAATAACATCATTTACAATTTATCCACGGATGCGCGCTATACTTTGACGGGAAGTACAGGGACATTATTTGATCATAACGTTTTTTTTGGAAATCATCCATCCTCGGAGCCGCCTGATGCCCACAAGATCATCGCTGATCCTCTATTGACTGCACCCGGCAGCGGCTTGATCGGCCTGGCGACCTTGGATGGGTATCGACTCATGAGAGGCTCACCATGTATTGATGCGGCTATCGAGTTACCCAATCATAGCGAGCAGGATTTCTGGGGGAATCCGATACCATTTGGTAATGGGATTGACATTGGTTTCCATGAATTTTCAAATTCGACTGTAGGAGATAATCATATCAGTGATGACCAAAAACCGACTATTTTTGCATTATCCCGTAATTATCCGAATCCGTTCAATTCGGCAACCTGCTTCCATGTTCAACTTTTTACGGATGAACATGTTTCCATCATGATCTACAATACTGTCGGGGAAAAAATGAAAATCCTGACTTCCCGTCAGATGTCGAAGGGTCATTATCGATTTTATTGGGAAGGAAAGGATGAAAAGGATCGAGATCAACCGTCTGGTCTTTATTTAATAATTATTACTGCCGGATATCAGACTGAAGTTCAGAGAATCATGCTCATGCGATAAACGATAATTCAATTGACTATGGGAATTGTAATGAAAACTGTCGTTAAACGATTTAAAGAGAATAGGCATGCAAAACTTTTATGGTTAACCGTCATTTTTATACTGTTCGATTATCCACATATTTATGGTAAAGAATTTACTTATCAGAATCCTCGTATCCGAATTACGATTAATGAATGCTGGAAATTTTTACCAGATGGAATTGCATTCGGGCAGC
>CAZYTI010000800.1:0-3011 GCA_964650065.1 uncultured bacterium | reverse complement strand
CAGGAATTCTCCTGCCCTCTCCGCCAGCCATTGGGCGTTGTGAATCTTCTCGCTATCGGTTTCATGAAAGTAGCTTCCCTGCCGCGCCCAGGCATTGAATACATCAAATACCTGCTCAGTGCCCTCAATCCCCATGCCCCATTTCCCCAGAATCCCTGTCCTGTACCCGTTGTCATGGAGAATGGCCGGGTATGTATTCTGCAGCACGTTAGATTTCAGCGGTGTACGGAAATGGTTCATACCGTGAGTGCTGGCATAGCGGCCGGACATGATACTAGCCCTCGACACACAGCAGATGGGTGTTGTGATAAACGCATTTCTGAAATAGACACCCTGCTCTGCCAGCTCATCAATATGGGGTGTTTTCAGCTCCGGGATCAGGGGAGTATCAGCACAGCTCAGCTGGTCCCAGCGTTGATCATCGGAAACCAGGACAAGAAAATTGGGCCGGGCACGCTTTGCTCCATTGTCCGATCTCCCCGGAGCTGATTTTCGGCATCCGGGCCACATCATCGCTGCTGCGCCGATTCCAACCTGTTCAAGAAAGCGTCGTCTGTTTATCATATTACTTCTCTGACTGTTCTATTGTAATTGTTACAGATTTCTGACGGTCCAATCTCATCCAGATAATCAAATCATCACCATAGGGACCAGTGCGGATTCCCTGTCTGAAATCCTCTCCCGGTAAAATTTCTTTCCCATCCAGCAGAAGTCTGGACGGCTGCCTGCCCCAGTTCTTAATGATTACTGCCGGATTTAGAAGCGGCGATTCTTTTGAGGCTTCCAAAACAAATGTACAGGTTGACACATTGTCCTGATCGGTTCTCTCTATAAGATAGGCGCGTTCTGACTGATCATAGGTCCCACCCGTGTAACTCTTTGACGAAATTCTCATTTTCGGTGCCTGCAGCCAGGATTTGGCCAGGGGTACCAGTTCAGCCGCCTTCTTGTCGGTCATGCCCTGCAGCATGATTCTGGTTCGGGTTTTCCGGGTGCGTTTATAATCATTCCATTGGACAAATGTCGTCAGGTTAAAATGACTGGGTCGATCCGGCGTACTCACCCATCTACCGTCTCCCGGAACCTGGGCCACGGGCCAGTGATTCCACCATCCGTACACTGATGGGACCGGGTCCTGCCGATAGCCGCCCCCTTTAGCCATTTTAGCCGCATAGGTTCTGAAGAAGGGGGAATCCCAGCTGCCTTCCACTGTTTCAACCGGGTCAGGCGATACAATGATAAACGGCCGAAAGGTGGATTTCAGATTGACCAATGACATATTCGCCCCGCGGGGTTCGGGCATCTCTATCTGCAGATCAGGATCATGCCATGAATATGTATGCACATCACCTGACATATTAACCAGCGAGACAGCCTCTTTTTCTATAACCTCATCCGGGTATGTCCCGGGAGGAAGCACGACAATTTGTTCTACCCAATCATGTTTTCGCTCAGGCCTGGAATAGTGCAGCTCCATTTTCCTGACACCCACCTGATCGGGATAGATGATATGGAATTCGTCGCACCACTCACCTCTGCCGTCATCACTGACCGCGGCAATATCATAACGGGCATCTGAAAGCGCATAGCGCCAGTGGACAACAGTCCGGGCATCTGTATTTTCAATAAGGCGCACATGTGAATATTTACACTGCCGATCCATAATCGGCTCTGCACAGCTGACCACATCACTGCCCCATGTTTCCAGCCATTCGTTGATATACCAGATCCCATTTTCGGTGACCCAGCACGGCACGAAACTCGCTCCACGCCAGAATACCAGTTGAACCGGTGACTTATCAAAGCGGACAAACAGATCAGGCACATCGCTTACCCGCCACAGATCATCCCACTCCTGATAATAATCAAGTCTGGTATAAAATGCCCCAAAGCTTCCTGATCCCGCAGGCCCTGTGGGTAAACGATCCCGCTTGCTTAATGCCGGAACAGGTGGATTCGTTACCGCAGAGAATTCACGCCCGAGTTCCTTTTCTGATTTTGCTCTGCGGGATATCTTTATCTCATCCAGCAGACCATCCAGGAAGAAAAACATATCCGGTGTAGTCAGCTGGAATTCTCGCCAGGTCCGGGCTTCTTTGGTCCTGCCGATCGTCAGAGGGCCCCACTTTTCAGAAATATAATAACCGCTGACATCAAGTTCAGCAACCTTTTTCCCATTGATGAAGAGAGTGATCTTCTTGTCCGGTTCAAAGACAGCTGCTATATGTGTCCACTCTCTCAAGGGGATGATCATCTCACTGGTAGCTTCAACCCATGAACTTCCGGCTCCGATTTTAAAACCGACATGACCCTCTTGATCAATCCCGAAAAAGAAACCTTTCAGCTCAGCGGATGAACAATCGAGCACCGGGGACCAGGACCAGGGGTAGCTGGCTAATGCGATCCAACCCTCCACTGTAAATGAGCTGGTTAAACCGATTAGATTATTTCGATCCCGTTTTATATAGGTGCGGAATCCGTCCAGTTTAATGGCACTGCCCTGAATACCAGGGACAAATTCAAAGCTGCCGTATAAAGAATCATTTTTCTGCTGTATTTCATCAACCACACTATTCCCGATTTCTTCATTAAAACGCCACCAGGAAATCAGATCATCGGACTGGCTTTTATCCACCATGGATGATGCGGACTGAGCAACAAGTGATGATGCCGCAACGCAGCTAATAATCAAACTCCAACAGCAAAGCTGAAGCATGAAACGATGTAATCCCCTCTTCATGGTATTCTCCTTGTTGATACAGCCTTCATCCTGTCACCCGCTTCTCATCCTGAACTAATTGAATGAGAATGAATCGAACGTCAACAGATTGTCCTTTTTGCCCTTGAATACAAAACAAAGGTCCGCCTTTTTTTGAGATGGGAAATCAATCCTGTATACATTTGTACGACCTGGCCCGTCACCTTTGTTGAGCTGATATGCGGCCAGGATATCACCATCTGCTGAATCCCGACGTATCTCAACAGTTACATCCTGATAGACCGTTGCCAGT
>CAZYTI010000799.1:0-3013 GCA_964650065.1 uncultured bacterium | reverse complement strand
CGCGTTGTCATAGCAGATCGCCCCAATATAGATTGCCTTATCATCTTATCCTACCCACCCTTCCGTTTTTTGAGACGGGGGCCTGCCATTATAAGGAGACCATTGTATGAAATCATTTAATATCGGTAATATCTTCCAGATTTCTTCATCCAATTGCCCATCGATATGCGGTGCATCGGTTATCCGGACGGCATTGGTATAACTTTTATTTGGTTGAGCATGAATCCCAATATTTGATATTATTAGAATGAGTAAACTTGGGAAATAAATATGTGTCTTCATGAACACTTCAATACGCCATAGATAATATTCACTTAATGTTTTTATCCGGATGAATTCGTTTAATCATTTACTTCGATGATTTCAGTAGATCTATTAACTCTTTTTCTCCCGATTCTACTGCAAAATCCATCGGAGATTTTCCTTCGTTATTCTTAATATTAGGATCGGCCCCCTCTTCCAAGAGGACCGCAGCAATCTCTTTACAGTAGGGGATATACATTTTGTTTCCTAATATTTTAATAAAGAGATAATGTAGGGAGGTATTTCCATCATTATCCTGGGAATTAATGTCGACCCCCTTTGAGACCAATCGTTTTATATATCCCTTCTGAGGTGAATCTACTGACACAAGGAGCGCATTTTTTCCTGTATGATCAGCGATGTTCAAATCGGCCCCACTCTGAAGGAGATGGTCAATCGTTCTTTCATTGTCCGGTCTTCGAACCGCCAGATGAAGCGGTGTGTAACCCTCTTTATTGATCGCATGAATATCCGGATTCACCTTTAAAATTTCAACAAGGTTTTCAGGATGCCTATATAGTACGGCAATATGAAGTGGTGTATTCCCGTCGTCATCGATGGCATCTATTTTCGCTCCATTGGCAAGCAATAATTGTATGGTTTCAGGATTTCCGTATAAGGATGCGAGGTACAGCGGCGGTTGTCCTTCGGCATTCAGGATATTGACGTCAACCTTCTGCTGAATCAATAAATCGACTATTTCAGCATGACGAAATATTGAAGCCAGGTGTAACGGAGTGTTTCCGCTTTCATCCCGAACGTTCACATCGGCTCCCTGGTCCAGAAGAAATTCCGCGGCCGAGAATGCACCGAATCGTGCCGCCGAGTGAAGGGCCGTTCTTTGGTATTTATCCCTTTTCTCGAGCAGATTGGTATCTGCCGATAGGAGTTGTCGGATTTTATTCACTTGATCCCTTTTTGCCGCATCATGTAGTTCTTCGAACACTTCGGCGGAAAGATTCCCATTGATTTTGATGACGAAAGCATCTCTCGGAGATGTATTCAGATTCTCAGTTTCGTCGTTTATGACATCGTGGAAATTTTCGAAGGCCGCACCCCTGGTGGTGGGGAAATCCGAAGACAGTGTATAACTGGCCATGACTATTTTACCCGTTTCATCCGTTGTCATCCTGTTCCATCTCTCGGATCTAGTGCCGCCGATGAAGGTGGAACACAGGACTTTGGACAAATCTTTATCCATTTTCATGATATAGGTATCACCGTTACCGTTCTGTGTTTCATCGTGGACACCGGGCGTAATGGGAAAATCGATGGGGCGAACCCAACCCGCAGATAAAATATGACCATCCGCGGCCTGACATAAATTCAGAGAGGTGATTCTGCCTCCTCCGGTCGCATAACTACCCGGGAGTATGGTAGATGATTTTAATTCTGATAAATCGTTGCTCAAACGCGATATGAATCCCTGATCAGATGCCTTGTCGAAAACTCGATGGAATGCCTTTGAGGTTGTTGGAAGTTCCTTTGATGCATGTCCACCCACATAAATATCTCCATTTTCATGGATCATCATGCAATAAATCCATCCGGCCTTCAGGATCGTCGATGCAGTCATCACCTTTAAATCCATGCTGAGTTTTGTTACAAAGCCATCGAGCCTTCCACTGACTTCTCTGCCGTATGCATCTTGAACTGTCGGAAAATCAGATGAAAATGTGTAGCCTCCGATACATATTTCGTCATTTTTAAAATCGATACAGAGACTTCGTCCCATTCTATCATCGGCTCTTCCACCGATGAATGTTGATGCGATTAACCGTTCGAGGTCGGGATCAAACTTGGATAGAAATACGTCACGCATACCGCCATTGTATTTTTCACGAAACACTCCAGGTGTCGTCGGGAAATCATCCGAATTGGTGATACCGGCGATATAGATGTTTCCCATGTTATCTTGAATCAACTCCGGACTTCGCCAATCATCTTCGACACCGCTGCCCCCGAGGAATGTTGAAGAGACGAGTGTTTTTAGATCTCTATCCATCTTTAGTATAAATGCATCCCCATCACCGCCGTTATAACTTATATCATAAGCATATGCTGTTGTCGGGAAGTTTTTCGAAGATGTATAACCCGCAACATACACATACCCGCGTTTATCGAACAACAAGGTGTAGGCGCATTCACCTTCATCGCCACCGATGAGGGTAGAAGCCAGAAGTGTCTTAAGATCAGTGTCGAACTTTGCAATGAAAACATCGCTCTCGCCTTTTGGGTCCCTGTTGTAGGCACCTGCCGTGGTCGGAAAATCGACGGATCTCGTGTTTCCGGCTACATAAATATTTCCGACATCATCTATTGCAATGGCCGCACAAAATTCGTGTCCGTTCCCTCCAAGGTATGTTGAAGCGAAGATGGGATTCATTAGATTTCTATTACTCTCACCTCCTTTACGGATGGTATCGTTGTTTCCTTGTGCACAGGCAAGATACAGTATGGTGAATAGAATGAGGATGATAAGGATTATTTTAAAATGCTTTTTCATAACGATTCTCCTCTACAATTTTTCTGGACTCAATTCTTCAATGACTTTCGCATCCACCCAGTAGATATCATCAGCACCCGTCCGCCTGCTGGTAAAGAAAAAATATTTGCCATCGGGCGAAACATAAGGACAATAGTCGGAAAAAGGTGAATTAATATTTTTTCCCATATGCTTATATTTTGTCCAAGTGCTATCTTCTTTGCG
>CAZYTI010000798.1:0-3018 GCA_964650065.1 uncultured bacterium | reverse complement strand
TTTAGAAGGGGTTTCGATTGTCAAGAGTTGGAAAAATGCCCATTTCGATACCCGACGGTATAGAAGTGAAACAAGAAGATGATAAGATCGTTGTGAAAGGGCAAAAAGGCATTCTGCACGAAAGGATTCATCCCGATATGCGTGTGGTCATCGAGGAGAAAAGTGTCAGGGTTGAGAGACCGAGTGATAACCGTTCCCATCGATCACTTCACGGCCTTACTCGAAGTCTTATTCAAAACATGATATCCGGACTGACAGAGGGATTTGAAAAAAGATTAGAGATTATCGGTGTTGGTTATCGGGCAGAACTTCGGGGTAAGATGCTGGTGTTTCAGTTGGGTTACTCCCATCCCATTTATTTTATTCCACCTGAAGAAATAGTCATTGAGCTGCCTTCGCACAACCAGGTCGTGGTGAAAGGTATAAACAAGCAGGTCGTAGGGCAAGTAGCAGCCAAGATTCGATCTTTTCGTCCTCCAGAGCCCTATAAGGGGAAAGGGGTACGGTATGAGGGGGAATACGTCAGGAGAAAAGCAGGTAAGGCAACTGTCTAAAAAGACAGCAAAAGTCCAGAGAGATGAATAAGAATATTTTCAGGGAATCGAATTTATGAAAACACAGACTTCACATCGAATGCTTCGCCGTGACCGCATTAAGAGGCATATACGCAAGAAAATTAGCGGGACTGCAGACCGTCCCCGACTCTGCGTCTTTCGTAGTCTGCGATCCATTTATGTTCAATTGATAGATGACACTTCTCATAAAACCCTTTTTACTGTTTCCAGTTTAACAAAATCATTGAGCAATGAGATTCAAGAAAGTAAAGGCAAGGTTGGAGAAGCGAAGATTGTGGGACGTGCCGCTGGGGAAGAGGCAAAAAAACGTAAAATTGAGACAGTGGTTTTTGATCGCAATGGTTACCTGTATCATGGTAGGGTCAGAGCGGTAGCCGAGGGGGCCAGAGAGGCAGGATTAAAGTTTTAGGAGAACGATCCTTAAAGAGTGATTGTTCAGTGAGAGACAGAAAATCTCTAAACTTTTTTTTTTGTCAATTTAAGGAGCGGAGTAGATTTTGGAAAAAATCAATCCAGGTGAGTTGGAGTTAAAAGAACGGGTTGTACACATTAACCGTGTGGCAAAAGTGGTGAAAGGTGGAAGAAGATTCAGTTTCAATTCTATTGTCGTCGTTGGGGATGGAAATGGTATTGTCGGCGTTGGTATGGGAAAGGCACGAGAATTAACGGATGCCATTGCCAAAGGATCGGAAAATGCGAAGAAAAGTCTGGTTAGAATTCCGATTCTTCACGGGACGATTCCCCACACGGTAATCGGTAAATTCGGAGCGGGTAGAGTATTATTAAAACCGGCATCGCCGGGGACGGGTGTTATAGCGGGTGGGGCAGTACGCGCGGTTATGGAGTCTGCCGGTATCCATGATATTCTCACAAAATCGTTAGGCTCTGCCAATCCCCATAATACTGTGAAGGCAACGATGGCTGGCCTTTTCCAACTCAGGGATGGATTGATGGTTGCCAGGGATAGAGGTAAAACGCTTCACGAGATTTTCGAGTAAAGCGGTGGTAACGATGTAATTAAGGGGAGTTTTTAGATGGGAAAACTCAGAATCACTCAAGTACGAAGCGCAATTAAAAGGAATGAAAAACAGAAACGGACGATTGAAGCATTGGGATTACACCGTCTTCACCATACAGTCATCCATTCGGATGTACCCCAGATAAGAGGTATGATCAATAAAGTTGCGCATCTTGTCCGTGTAGAAGAGATTAAGTGATGAATATTGGTTGGTAGATGAGGTTCACATGGATTTAGGTCAATTAAAACACGCCAGAGGGTCGAAGAAGAAACGAAAAAGAGTGGGCAGGGGACCGGGCTCGGGGCATGGTAAAACATCCTGTCGTGGTCATAAGGGTCAGAAGTCACGGAGCGGCTCCAAGACTAGGTCTTGGTTCGAAGGTGGCCAGATGCCTCTCCAGAGGCGGGTTCCAAAGCGGGGCTTTACCAATATATTTCGAAAGAGCTATCAAACGGTGAATGTTGGAGAGTTGGAGCGGTTAAAAAAAGACAAGGTGTCCCCTGAGATTCTGCTGAAAGCTCGCTTGATTCGAAAACGCAATATGGAATTGAAAGTTTTAGGTAATGGCAATGTGACCAAGCCTCTTGAGGTTACAGCACATGCTTTCAGTAAGAGTGCAAAAGAGAAACTCGAAGCAGCTGGTGGAAAGGCAATCGTGTTATGATCAAGAGTTTTCAAAGTATCTTTAAAATTCCCGATCTGAAGAATCGCATCTTATTTACATTGGGTATAATGGTGTTGTATCGGATCGGGTGTCATCTCCCCATGCCAGGCATCAATGCCATAGCGCTCACAGAATGGTTCTCTCAGAGTCGAAATACGTTGTTCGGCTTATATGATATTTTTGCTGGTGGAGCCTTCAGCCGTGCTGCAGTATTTGGTCTGGGTATCATGCCATATATTTCTGCTTCCATTATCATACAGCTCATGGGAGCCGTTATTCCCTATTTTCAACGGCTGCAAAAGGAAGGTGAAGAAGGGCGAAAAAAGATCAATCAGTTGACTCGATACGGAACGGTTTTTATTGCCTGTATGCAGGCTTTGGGTGCGAGTGTATTTCTTGAGAATCTACCGGCAACCAGGTCTGGTATTATGGCTGTGCCCAATCCCGGAATGGCATTTAGATTCGTGGTGATGATAACACTCTGTGCCGGCACGATTCTCATCATGTGGATGGGTGAGCAGATAACCGAAAGAGGCATCGGTAATGGCATTTCCTTGATTATCTTTATCGGTATTGTGGGTCGTTTCCCAACCGCAGTCCTGGATGAATTGCAACAACTGTTAGGTGGAAACAGGGCCATAGTCATGGAACTGTTCATTTTTGCTGTTTTGCTACTTATCATTTCGGCTGTCATTATCATAACCGAGGGGACACGGAAAATTCCCGTCCAGTATGCTAAGCGGGTCATCGGACGTAAAGT
>CAZYTI010000797.1:0-3019 GCA_964650065.1 uncultured bacterium | reverse complement strand
CTTTCATCTACACCGGCGAGGAGGGAACCCAGCATAATTGAATTCGCACCAGCGGAGAGGGCTTTTGCTATATCACCCGAATATCTGATACCGCCATCCGATATGAGGGGTACCTTTTCCTTTTCACATACCTTTACACACGATAAAACTGCTGATACCTGAGGGACACCGACACCCGATACCACGCGCGTCGTACAGATAGAACCGGGACCGATTCCAACTTTCACTGCGTCAACACCCACATCGATGAGTGCCTTGGTACCCTCTGCCGTGGCCACATTGCCTGCGATCAATTCCAGACTCGGAAAAGTTTTTCTGATTTTCTGGACCATTTTCAGGACACCTGTTGAATGACCGTGGGCTGTATCGATACAGATCACATCCACCTTGGCTTCCCGTAAAATTTCAACGCGTTTCATGGTATCTGCAGAAGTTCCCACAGCGGCTCCAACCAGTAACCGACCCTGTTTATCTTTTGATGCATCGGGAAATGCCATTCGTTTTTGTATGTCCTTCACCGTAATAAGGCCTCGGAGATGACCCTGACGATCCACGATGGGGAGCTTTTCAATACGATGCTTCTGCAAGATTTTCTTGGCTTCCTCTTGATTCGTCCCTTCGGGTGCGGTAACAAGATTGTCTTTAGTCATGACTTCGTGGATCGGCTGGTCTAAATTGGTCTCAAATCGTAAATCTCGATTCGTGAGGATACCAACCAGCTTTTCACCCTTCACAATAGGAATACCCGAGATATGAAATTGGTGCATCATCTGCAGGGCATCCCTGAGTTTCTTGTCAGGGGGAAGGGATACGGGATTGGAAATCATGCCACTTTCTGATCTCTTTACTTTATCCACTTCTGCCGCTTGGTTTTCTGGCGTCATGTTTTTATGGATAATTCCGATTCCACCTTCTCTTGCGAGGGCAATGGCCAGTCTGGATTCGGTCACCGTATCCATGGCTGCGGAGACGATTGGAATATTGAGTGGTATATGTTTTGTTAATTGCGTCTGCACATTCGCTTCATGGGGTAATAGTTCCGATTTCGCTGGAATGAGGAGGACATCATCAAATGTCAGACCGTCCATAATAATTTTCTTATTCATGTGCTTCACCTATATTATTTATTCAGTACTTTGATGTGTTCGCTCATTTGTGATCATCTTATGCAAACCATTCATGGAGTGCTTCTGATAAAACATCATCCGTATCAATGATGTTGGGTTCTACTGGAAGCGATTCAAGGAACAATCTGCCATAATTGGTATTGATAACGCGGTTGTCAAGAAGAATAACTGCGCCTTTGTCCTCACGGGACCTGATCAGTCGTCCGAATCCTTGACGAAATTTAACAATGGCTTCTGGCACAGCATAGTTTAGAAAACCATTGCCGGAATCATTTTGCACACGTTCCATTCGTGCTTCTATCATGGGTTCGGTGGGTACATCGAAGGGTAGTTTTGTAATGATTAGACATTCCAGAGCCGATCCGGGAACATCCACGCCTTCCCAAAAACTGTTTGTACCCAGCAGTACAGATTTCTCCTCATCCTGAAACATTTTTAATAAGGCATCTCGTGAACCATCGATGCCTTGACCCAGGAGACGAATCCCCAAATCATTGAAAAATGTTTGAACCGAATAATACACTTCTCTAAGCAATTTATGTGAAGTAAATAGCATCATCGTGCCCCGGGAATGTATCGAGATCACATTCTGTAGAAAAGCCGAAACATCCGATGCAAAAGCCTTTTCTTTCGGATTTGATAAAAATGTTGGAATGATAACCAAGGCCTGTTCCGCAAATTCGAAGGGCGATCCGAAGAGACGTGTCGTCACTCTCTCTTCTTCGATTTGATCCATTCCCAATCTATTCATAATATAATGAAATTTTTCCCCAATGGAAAGGGTTGCTGATGTGAGTAAACAACGTTTGAGTTGAGGGTAGAGGGTCCTGGTAAGAATATCGGCAATATTCAGAGGTGCGGAATAGATATGGATGTCCTTTTCTGAATAGGACATTCGTGTTTCGGTCCAAACGATATCCTCCCCGTAATCCTCTCTTAAGAAATGTGATAAGCGTTCTTTTAAACCGATGAGTTGATCGACAATAGAAACACATTCTTTAATAAGGGATTCCTCCAGAGAGCCATGGAGTGTCGCATGTCTTTCGAGTTGGGATAGGAGATTTGAAGAGGTTGAACATAATGAATCGATAAGGCCTTGCAGATTATCCAATTCATAAACCAGATTACCGAAAAGTGCCTCGCTACCGCGAAATCGGCGTTTATAATACGAGTCTTTAGGATCGGAAGCGGGGTCGCTCTTTACCAAGCCTGCGAAAAAACTGTTTGTGGCACGAGGTAACTCCTGGGCATAATGAATCAGGTCGTCCACCGTGTTGAGTAATAGGTTGACCTCCGTCTCATCTGTCTTCAGTTTGCGAAGTTGTTTTTTAAGGGTAAGCAGAATTCCCGTCTTTTTGGGTTTGTCTTGATAAAGTCGTTGAGAAATATCCAGGAATGTCCACCGTTGCAGTGTTTTCCCAAGACAATCAGAAGCAATTCTTTCTATCTGATGTGCCTCATCAATGATGAGGGTCTCATAGTTACCCAATATGGTATGACCAGCGGCAGCATCCGAAAAAAGGAGAGCATGGTTGACCAAAACGATATTGGCCGCCCTGGATACTCTTCGTAATCGTCGATAAAAACAGAAGGATTCAGATTCACATCTCGATCCGAGACAATGCCGTCCTTCACAATTCAGGTCTGACCATATTTGCCTGTTTTGCTGGTGTCGAAAGCCGGCATTCTCTTCAATATCACCGGTTTGGGTTTCATATAACCAGACGACCAGGGGCAATAGCTTTCTTCTTTTCTGCTTAGGGTATCTTTTATAAACCTGAGTGAGGAGTTGACTCCATCGTCGGCGACAGATATAATTTGCCCTTCCCTTCAAAAGAACGGCTAAAAGGGATTCATTAAACAATGGGATCAGTAATGGCAATTCTTTTGTG
>CAZYTI010000796.1:0-3021 GCA_964650065.1 uncultured bacterium | reverse complement strand
TTCTAAAATACCCGTATAATAGTCAAACCGTCACCTACTACGGCTTCATCTGTGATTCATAGACACCTCGGATATGATCGAGACGTTTCTCCAGGCGAATGGCTTCATCCTCCAGACCGATTTCCCTGGCAATACGAATGGCCTCGGACAGGACCTCCTTCACCTCACTGAAATACCCACCTGCACCTGCCGGACCCTTCGCCTCATACATCTCATCGTACGCCTTCTCGGCATAGGCTTCCAGGGCCTTGATTCTTTGGATCTCAGACTTTTTTTGACCCATTCTGTATCGTTCCCTCAGCTTTTTTCGATTGTTTTCAGTAGGCTGCCATTCTGCGATCTCACAATGACATGGTCAGGGAATAACAACGCTTCACGCCAAGTTAAACCTATTCCCCTTATTCCCCATATATCCCATATTCCCAATATTCTCCTCTCGCTTAAAAACAATCCGGTGAACTCTCTTAGAAAAGGCACAGTAATAATATAAAAGAAAGAGGTCAGAAATCAAAAAAATTATAGTGGGTGGGATATACGCGGTATTGTTCACTTCTTCAATGCAGCAAACACATTCTCCGCGATTTTCCTGTTCATTCCCCCCACCCCTGCCAGGTCTTCCACCAGAGCCTTCCGAATCCCCTCGACAGACCCAAAAGCTTTCAGGAGGGCATTGCGTCTTTTTTCACCGATACCGGGTATGGCATCCAAAACCGATGTCACAGTTCGCTTCTTTCTCAATTTTCGATGGTATTCTATGGCAAACCGATGCGCCTCGTCTCGAATCCGCTGGAGCAACCGAAGACTCGCCGAATGCTTCGGGATGTTTTGTGGATCGGAAATACCGGGCAGGAACACCTCTTCCAGCCGCTTGGCCAGTCCGATGAGGGGTTGATCTTCCACACCCAGTTTCCGGAGGATGCCGACCCCGGCCGTGACTTGACCCTTGCCCCCATCGATGAGGATCAAATCGGGTAAGGCCTGGACTTCTCTCAACAGGCGCGAGATGCGACGTTCCATGACCTCCGCCATCATCCGATAATCGTCGATCCCTTCCACGGTTCGTATCTTGTATTTGCGATACTCAGACCGTTTCGGTTTTCCATTTTCGAACACGACCATCGATGCCACGGCATCTTTACCTCCAATGTTGGATATATCGAATGCTTCTATCCGTGTGGGAAGTTTTTCCAGACCCAGATCCTTTTGCAGGGCTATGATGGAAGGTGCAATCCAAGGTTCTCTATTGGATTTTTGGAGTTGTAATTCCTCAAGAAGAAACCGTGCGTTCTGTGCCACCATCTCCATCAGGCGGTATTTCTTTCCCTGCTTCGGAATAAAAAGTTGAACTTTTTGACCCCGTTTGTTGGTAAGCCAGGCTTTCACATTGGTGATTTCAGTAATAGATGAAGATAAATAAATCTCAGGGGGAATGTAGTCTGTCCTGAGATAGTATTGCTTGACAAAAGATCCTAAAATCTCCTCCTCAACGACATCTTCTACACCCTTCAAATAGAAATGATGTCGATTGATAATCTTACCATCCCGAACATTAAACACGACACCACAGGCCTCCGATCTGTCTGAGGCAATGGTCACCAGATCTCGATTGGCAGTAACTCCATCCACGACTTTCTGTCTGGAATGAAAAGCAGCGATAGATCGCATTTCGTCCCTTATTTGTGCCGCTTCCTCAAAGTGTTTTTGTTCTGCCAGTATCTTCATCCGCACTTCAAGATTTTGTACCAGCTCGGTATTCTTGCCCTGTATAAAGGCCAGCACCCGATCCACGCTCAACTGATAATCGACCTGAGATATCAGCCCTTCACAAGGGCCATGACACCGGCCAATATGATAGTTCAGGCAAATCTTATGCTTTTTTGATCGTATGGTTTCCTGGGTAATACGAAGTTGACAGGTACGAATGGGAAAAATCCGACGAATTGCAGCTATGAGCTGTCGCATGGATTTCACGTCAGTATAGGGTCCAAAATAACGGGATCCATCCTGAACGATTTTCCGTGTCACAAAAACCCGGGGATAGGGCTCCTGTGTCACACGAATGTAAGGATAACTCTTGTCATCCCTCAAATTGATATTGAACCTGGGCCGGTGCTCTTTAATAAAATTTGCTTCCATGATGAGGGCCTCGACTTCGGAGTCGGTGATGATGTTTTCAAAATCGACCACACCCGACATCATGGTTCGATGTCTGCGATCTTCCCCTCTGCCAGGTTTGAAATGAGACCTCAATCGGTCTCGAAGCACCTTGGCTTTGCCCACATAGAGAATTTTATCGTTTTTATCTTTTAGTAGATAGACACCAGGCGTCTTGGGAACTCTTTTCAATTTATCATGTATCATGAAGCGTTTAAAGCTCGATTTGCCATATCTTTTTCAGGAGTTTGAGCAGTACTTCACCCGACAGCCCTAAAACAGACTCATCGATACGATCGGTAATCACCGTGGGTTCTGCATTCACTTCAAGGACATAAGCCCCTGCTTGTTTCGCCACCATGGGGAGGGACGCGGCAGGTTGTACCACCGCTGATGTACCAATGCTGATAAAAACATTACAGGTTTCAGCGGCACGGAAAGCGGCATTTAATATGTCTTGATCCAACATCTCTCCAAACCAGACCACATCGGGCCGGAGCAAACCACCACACGTACAATAGGGTAAATCTCCTTCCGAGACAGAGGGCAAAACATCCACATGCTGACCACAATTCATACATCGACTTTGCATAATATTGCCATGCAGCTCCAGTAAGTCTCTACTCCCTGCCTTGCGATGAAGACCATCCACATTCTGAGTGATCAGACAGAACTCGGGTATGATTTCTTGCATTTTGGTTAATGCGAAATGTCCTGGATTGGGATTCACTTCGGAGATCAGTCGCCTTCGGTAATCGTACCACTCCCAAACGAGGCGGGGATTTCTCATGAATGTATCTACGTTGGCCAACTCTTCAGGCCGAAATTTTTTCCACAACCCATCCTCTCCCCGAAATATAGGCACTC
>CAZYTI010000795.1:894-3025 GCA_964650065.1 uncultured bacterium | reverse complement strand
GAAGAAACTTTTCGGCTGAATAGACGAAATTTTTGTAAACTGAGTGGCATCATGGGTACAGGTCTGATGCTGGGAACACCGGCTTTATGGTCCCGAGATCGAGAAAAGAATCAAGATCAGACGAGGATTAAGACCAATATTGATGATGCACTCAAAGTACCCAAAACCAAACACGCTTTACCGGGTCCTTTCCCTGGCAGAGTCGTAGAAGTACAAGATCCCCAAGTCACCAAAGAGGATCAACCCGATATTCAGAGGCTTCAAAAGATGTTCGAACAAGGCCTGGAGACACTCACGGAAAGAAATTTGAAGAAGAGTTTTAAGTTGTTCTTTGAAAAACAGGATATCATTGGAATCAAAGTGAATCCAGTGGGAGCACCCCACATCAATACACATCCGGAGGTTGTCCAGGTGATTCTTGATTGGTTACTGCAAAATGGGATGAGAAAGGAAAACATCATCATCTGGGATCGCTTTGATTACATGCTCACAGATGCAGGATTCACACCGGAGCGGTTCCCCGGGATTGCAATCGAAGGACTTCAAACGATGGATGAATCTGCAGCAGGTGGTGAATCGGATGACAATAGCCGTTGGTTAGATCGGGATGGAAACCATGTAAGTGTGAAAAATTTTAATCAGGAGGTGTATTTTTGGGCAGACGTGGAAGGCCCCAAGGATTTCCCCTACCTCAACCAACATGTATTTAACGGAAAATACTCTTATTTTGGTAAGCTCCTGACTGAAAAGTTGACAAAGATTATCAATGTGCCTGCCTTTAAGAATACGGGAAATGGCGTTTCCATGGCGACGAAGAATATGGGATATGGTTCTGTGTGTAACACCAACCGACTGCATCGGCCCTTGTTCTTCGATGTCAATGTGGAAGTCATGGCTTTTCCGGTCATTCGGGATAAACTGGTACTGAATATCACTGACGCCATTCGGGGACAGTATGATGGAGGTCCGGCGGCAGCGACCCAATTTATTTATCCCTTGAATAAACTATACTTGGCGACCGATCCTTTTGCCTTGGATTTAATCTGTCATCACAGTATAATGGACAAGCGTAAAGAGATGAATGTCAAAGTCAATGAGCATCCTCGCTTTACCGAGTATTTTCGGTATGCAGAGAAGTTAGGTTTGGGTATTGGGCATCCGGAGAAAGTGAATCATATTTGCGTATGATACAAAGCCCGGGAAGGATCAGCCATGTGGATGCGATATAAACTTTATCTTTGTTTGATTTTCATGTTCTCTACAGAGTCGATGGCCGACCTGAATATCCCCGGTGATGATTTCGTACCGGGCTGGAAGAAAACCGAGCGTATGCGCCGTTTTCGAGAAAGCGACCTGTTTAATTATATTAATGGCGGGGCAGAAATTTTCCACGAATTCGGATTCCAGGACTTATTTGTCCAGCATTATGGAAAAGGTGATGAAGCGATTTCCCTGGAAATATATCAAATGGAAAGTCCTGAATCTGCCCTGGGCATCTATCTCACAAAATGTGGTAAAGAAACGACGATCCCGGGAATCACGGTACGGCATTCGGGTAATCGGTATCAAATAACGGTCGTAAAAAATAATTATTATCTCCTTTTGAATAACGCGACAGGATTTGCCGCCAATCTTCCGGTGATGACTGCATTGGTCAATCAAGTTTTGGACTCCATTCCCGAGGGGAATAAAATTGAATTGTTCGATATGCTCCCAAAGAACAATTTAATCGACGGGTCGCAGCGGATCATACGGGGGCCATTCGCTTTAGAACCTATCTTTACATTCGGAGAAGGAGATATACTCCAACTTGGGGGAAGGGTATTTGGGATCGTTGGAGATTACCGAAGCGGCGATGATCATATTTTTACTCGAATTCTGATACCCTATCCCGACAAAGAGACGGTGATATCTGTATACGAATATCTCATTGCACATTTGGATCCTTACTTGGACGTTCTGATAAGTCAAAAACAGGGATTCATATTCAAAGATTATCAAGATAAATTTGGCGTTGCCAAATACTATGAAAATGTGATCGATATCCAGATTCATTTATTGATACAACCCGTTTTCGATTTAAAATAAAATATCTATAGCATAACGGTTCGTGTTACACTATTAGTGTGAG
>CAZYTI010000795.1:0-884 GCA_964650065.1 uncultured bacterium | reverse complement strand
ATAAAAAAAGTGTTATTGGCAGGTGACCTGGGTGGAACCAAGACCAACCTCGCTGTGTTTTCCTATGAGGATGGGGCTCATCACCCTTTGATGGAGGCGATTTTTCCCAGTGGAAATTATTCCAGCTTAGAAGACATGGTGACTGAGTACCTCACCCAATCAAACATCACTGTGGAAAAAGCATGTTTTGGTGTGGCGGGACCCGTATTGAACGGACGGGCAGAGATCACCAATCTGTCCTGGTTCTTGGCGGAAGACCAGCTTCAGGACGCGTTGAAACTATCCCACGTGAAGCTCCTCAATGATTTGGAATCGATTGCATATGCCATTCCCGCATTAAATTCCGACGATTTAGCACCACTCAATGAAGGTAAGCCGATCCGGGGGGGGGCGATTGGTGTTATCGCGCCAGGCACAGGCCTGGGAGAAGCATTCCTCGTTTGGGATGGAACGCGATATCGAGCCTATCCTTCCGAAGGAGGACACTCAAATTTTTCCCCCTCCAACAGTCTGGAAATTGATTTACTCAGATATCTTCAAGATCGATTCGGACATGTCAGCCATGAGAGGGTGTGCTCGGGGATGGGTCTGCCCAATATATATGAATTCTTCAAAGCGTCCGGCAATTATGAGGTGCCTACCCGGCTATCCGAGGAAATATTGAATACAGACGATCCCACACCCGTTATCGTCAATGCTGCTTTGGATGTAGAAAAATCCAAACCAATCTGTGTGGAGACGCTTCACACATTTGTATCCATATTGGGAGCCGAAGCGAGTAATCTGGCCCTTAAAATTATGGCAACCGGAGGCATCTACCTGGGGGGAGGCATTCCTCCTCGTATACAGACAGTTTTAGAACATCCACGTTTTTTAGAGTCGTT
>CAZYTI010000794.1:0-3028 GCA_964650065.1 uncultured bacterium | reverse complement strand
AAAGAAAATCAACTGGGATAGATATCTTGCAGACCATTCGCCAAGATTTGAATTTCATGTGATAGTATTCAACTATACGATAATAGAAATAAATATTTACTATCTGCACCATAGAGACATCAAATAAAAAACCAACGTACAGGAGATTTAACTTTAATCGTTTAAATAATCGGCTAACAAGTCGGTTAAGCTGACCGCAAGAAGCGGTGGTTTATCGAAGTTCATCTCCCGCTTCAAACTAGGTGGATTCTCCAGATTCATAGCCTTACATCTTGCGTCAGCTTACCTTAACGTTCGACTGAAAGAAAATGAAAATACGACCTTACAAATTCAAAGATGAAAAGAAAGTGATTCAACTCTGGATCGATTGCGGGCTGGTCGTATCCCACAACAATCCGATTCGGGATATTGAAAGAAAAATGGAAGTAAATCCTGAATGGTTCTTGGTGGGTGAACTGGACGGCGAGATAATGGCTTCCTGCATGGTTGGATACGAGGGACACCGTGGATGGATTAACTATTTGGCTGTATCTCCAAATTATCAAAGAAAAGGTTATGCAAAGAGAATAATGGATAAAGCAGAGAACCTTTTGATTGAGGTTGGGTGTCCAAAAATCAACCTACAGATCAGGGAAACAAATCAAAAGACAATTGAATTTTACCGCATAAGTCTAAATGTTGTGGGATTCAGCAAACAAATCAAAATGCCCCTTTAGTAAATAAAAAAGCATTGTGCACATTCATAATCTGAATCCAAGACAAATCATATGTTTGCCCCTTGGCTAACATAAAAGGACTATTAGGAGCATTTTTTGATCCTGGTAAAAAAGGTACAAAGTTTCTAACGTTAGCTTTTGCTTGGAAAAAAAGCCTGGCCCATTCCTTATCTCTGAAACTCTCGATTTGTCTTAATTTGCGTTTGACCTGTTTCAAAAAATTATCAACAATTGAGGTAGTTTGTGTTATTCCCTTTCTGTTTTTATGAGAGGTATAATGAGAAGCATTTTCCTTTAACTCTGCCAGTCTCTCTTGTAGCAGTGGATTACAAAATGCTTCATCATTTAAAGTTTTAATTTTTATCTCCAAGTTTATTTTGGATGTCGATGTTTTCAATACTTTCTTGAATTTTTTATAAAGTTTGCTTATTTCCTTTGAGTTGCATTTTGTTTCCTTTTGATATTCCGAAAGCGCTTCTCGAAACTTCTTTAAACAGTGACGATGGCAGTATCCTATCCAGATTCCACGAAATACGGCCTTGAGCGCATTGGTTGAGGCTTGCCATTTGTCTTTGGTCACACCAAGAATTTTAAAGGATATTTTTTGAAAAAATTTTTCAAATGAATCACACAGCTCTGATTCATCAACATGATCAACATAATCAGCATGCCATACTATTAAAGTTACAGGATCAACCATAATCACAGAATAAGTCCTAAGATTTGGTTCTTTTTCAAATCCCTCATCTTCCTGTAAATATCCCGAACCTTTTACACCAGCTCTTGTTAACACTGTTGCGGGATGAAGTGTTCCCATCCATCTCATCCAGTTTAAGATGGTTTGTTTGCTGTTAACACTTCTTTTCCCAATAATTCTAAGATTTTCAATGCTTCCTTGAAGACTCATTAAGAACTGAGAGATGTTTCGACATGAGTTTCCAATAATCTCTATACCAAAATTCTTCTCTCTTGGTAGAAAGCTGGGCATAAGAGAAAACTTCTGTTTGCAATTTTTACATTGTACCATGCGGATGGGAAATGTTTCCTGTTTTCCCCCTGGCATTATTGTCTTGCGAGGATTTGCTCGCTTTCCGCATAAAACATATTCCTTAGGCCCTTTGCATGATGGCCTGTGACCTGTGACATGAGTATTGTCGCCAAGTTTATTTACAACTTCCAAACGAAATCTCTGTTTGTCTTCTATAAAGCAGTGATAATTTTCTGTATCATTCCAAGGAAAAATGATTGATTTCTCTCCCCTTTGGGAAACAAGATCTTTAATCTCTTTTTTGAAATATTGAATAATATTCTTGTCAAATGATCTCTCCATCCCTTTATCAAGCGCTATGCTAATTGGGTTGTCATTATCTTTTAAATAATTTAAACGCTTGATTATATTCTCAATCATCAAATTAATGGACTTGAATATTTTATCCCGTTCCTGAACGCGACGCCTTTTCTTTATCTTCTTTTTCCCTTTTTTAGGTTTACATGTTTCCCATAATGTATTGATTAATATTCCGAGTTCTGAAATAAATAATCCCACTGATTGATAGAATTCATCCGAACAGGTGAAGATTTTGTGATTTTCAATCCATGCACGAATTTTATGAATGATATCCTCAGTTTGTAAAATTAATTCCGGATACTGTTTCCGATTATAATAGTTTTGTCGTGCCAGACGGTCTAATGTTTTTTCCAACATAGTCAGGCTTCGCTTTATGTCATCGAACATAGTGCAACCTCCTTAGTTAAGAGTGGATAGCTGCACTATAATTATGCAAATTTTTAGAAAAAAGTCTCGGACTTTTTTTATATTTAAATATTCACAATATATCTATGTGGTTATGTTAATATCCCACAACATTTAGACTATGCGAATTTTACAAAAGCATTGGATTCAAGATTGACGAGGTGGTTAGCATGGTTAAGCGACTTGAACCAGATGAGCCCTACCAAGTCGAACAACCAAATTCAGCCAACCGGAAAAGGAACGCGCCAAAAATAATACCGAGACCGGTGGCTGATTAGCGGCACGAACAACTCAATGGAGCGGAAAGAACCTCGCAATATTGAACCGTTGACGCACTCCAATATTCCGAGGACCTTCCGCTCATCTCGCGGGCGTTAGCGTTTTAAGATGCCTTGTAGTAGCATCAACCAGTAGATTAATGTATCAATTTAGAAAAAGAGAACTATTTAAATGGAAGAACATGAGAAATATATTCAAGCACTTATCAAATTACATCTCGGTCTTGAGAGACAAGGCCCAGGTGATACAAACTATTCGAATCATATACTTTCGCTGATTA
>CAZYTI010000793.1:0-3029 GCA_964650065.1 uncultured bacterium | reverse complement strand
ATGTCCTGGAGACGATGCGGAGGTTGCAGGGCAAATCCTTCATCGTCGTACACGACTCTCCTTGGACCCAGAACGCCCAGGTGTAACCAGACCGACGCCGTACCAGGGCCTCCATTGAATGAAAAGAGAAGGGGACGACGGCTCCTATCCGTCACACCGTCTTTGATGTAGGCCATATGGAAAATAGTCGCCATAGGCTTGCTATTATCTTCTTTGAGTAAGTAGGTACCGGCGGTCACCGTGTAGTTGATGGTTTTTCCATCAATCAGAACCCGATGCTTTGTCACAGAGCTGGTTTCCTTGGGCGGGTGTTGAAAAATCTCCTTATGCCCCTCCTTGACATTCTCCTGTCCAAGAATCTGCCCACACAACGACACAGCCAGTACAACACAGAGCAATCCATACCAATCGGTTTTCCTTCTCATCTGTTTCTCCTTCATTTATGGATAATCATACAAAATTAGACCACAGAGTACTCGGACAAATGACTAGAATAAGCAATTTCACACAACAATATATCCTTCACTCTCAGTGTCCTCTGTGGTTTCTCTTTTTTGCCGGATCATTCACTGACGCCACATTAAATTGGACCGATTTAAATAGATCTTGAAACAGCATCAAAAGCATGAAGAAATTTTTCAATATCTTCTTCGTTGTTATAAAAATGGGGAGAAATACGCACCTGTCCTCTTCCCCAACGCCTGGCCGTGATTTGGATTTTTTTCTCCTTCATGCTTTTCCCAAAGGCTCTTTCGTCCTCCACGAAAAAAGTCAAAATAGGCGATTTGTTATTTTGCGGTGTGAAAAAATGAACACCCCGTTCCCGCAAGGCTTCACGAAGCATTTGGACAAGGGCAAGATTGCGTTGTTCAATAACTTCAATGCCGATTCCAACGATGTATTCGAGAACCTTCTCCAGAGCATAGATTCCTTCAAAGCTCAGGGTCCCATATTCATAGCGCCGGGCATCGGTTGGCAGGGGATTGCTTTCCATGGTTTCGATGGACTCGAAATCATCGATACTGGCCCAACCCAATCTGTCAGGTGGATGAGAGGATATTAGATCCTCCCGGACATAGAGAAATCCGACACCATTGGGTCCGTTCATCCATTTGTATGGAATACCCGTCATAAAATCCACATCTTCATCTTTCACATTGACTCTCACGCCCCCGATCGACTGAGCGGCATCCACAATGAGATATCCCCCACGTGCATGGATGACCTCGGCAAGTTTTTTCAAATCGTACTTGTACCCATTCAGGTAACTCACGTGAGTCACCACAATGGCGCGTGTATGTTTATCCACAAGGCTTTCGAATGTGTCTAATGGAACGATCCCGTCTTCATTTCGAGCGATTCTTATCTCAACACCCTTTTCTCTTAAACTGTTCAATATGTGAAAATCGGTCGGATATTCCAGATCATCGATAACCGCGTTATCCCCTTTCCTCCAATCGATACCATTGAGAGCGATGTTTGACCCGCAACCGGTACATAAGGTGAATGCAATCTCATTGGTTTTTGCTCCTAAAAACGATGCAAGCTTGCCCCGTACAACCTCCATCCTGTCCATCCATACGCCTAAAATCGATTTGTCCGATGGGAAAGGACCAAATTGAAGTCTCTCCTCCAAAAACGATTCATGAGCGGCCTTCACCTGCCGGGGCATGAGCCCCACAAAGGCCGTATCCAGATACGTCAATTTCTTGAGAGGGGGGAAATCCTTACGAATTCTATTGAAATCGGGAGGATTGCCCGGAGTATCCAATGCGAACGTGTTCGTCTTCTTGAATGAATTCAAAACCAGGTGGCTGGAAAAAAGTGTGGCGAGCCCACCCCCTGTTGTTCCGAAAAATTCTCTTCGTCTCATGGATTTTCCTATTTTTTAAAATTCGGTAGATCGACGTGCCGGGCACTTCTAAAGTGCCCGGCATGAGGGGATTATATTCATAATTCTGATACTTTTCCAGCTTAGACCTTTGAGGTCTCCAAGACCTCAAAGGTCTAAATGATCGAATCTCCAAAGCTCTCTACAAATCTCGCTCCTACCTCCCCATGGACTGCCTCCAATTGATCTTCTCATTGTGTTTGCCCCGTGTTGTGATCTCAGGATGAACATCCAGTTTCAACATCTCCGGCATATTCCCGATATGAATGGCGGTCAGATAGACCAGTTTTGTAACCTTCTCCATCTTGGCATAATCCACTCTATCCTCCGAGTCCGTCTCCTGATGATAATCCTCAGTCGTTCCGCAGAAAAACCAGACGCCGGGAATACCGTAACGGATATAGGGATACTGATCGCTTCGAAAGAAGAACCTGTCAGAGTGTCCTGGATCTTCGTATTTATAATCGAGATTGAGATGTATGAATTTGTCGTTCATTGCATGGATACTGGCATCCAGTTCAGAACTCAGTTTATTCGAACCAATCAGGTAGATACTATTGGGATCATTCCGGCAAAGCATGTCCATATTCAACTCTGCACTCATGTTTTCTACCGGGACCGGACTATGGGACACAAAATAAAAGGCGCCCCAGAGTCCCTTTTCCTCACCCGTGTGCCAGACAAAGATGACCGATCGTTTGGGTCGTTCAAGGACCATCGCCTGGGCCAATTCCAACATGGCAACCGTACCAGATCCGTTGTCATCAGCACCATTGTATATTCTTCCTTCCCGGGCGCCGATATGGTCGTGATGGGATCCAAATAAGACATACTCATTCCTGAGCACAGGATCCTTTCCCTCGAGATAAGCCACGACATTATAAGTGGCGCCTTTTCGCCGGTCCAGTTGAATGGATATGTCCACCATTCTGCCCGACAAAGTCTTGGGCTTCACATGTTCTCCACCCATGATCGTTTCATACATCGCATTCACATCGGTCTTGGAAACACCAAGAAGAGCCGCAGCCAGTTCATGCCGGATTTCAATGCCATAGAGGGGGGATGAGGGTGGACGAGCCCAATACTCCGTATCGGTGTCCAGTATATTGCTTCTATCGGAATTATCGAACCGGTATCC
>CAZYTI010000792.1:0-3031 GCA_964650065.1 uncultured bacterium | reverse complement strand
AAAGTATGGAGGCTATGATGCAGCGTATTATCTTGAAACAAGTGTTATTTCTGATTCTTTTGGCTTTAGCCGTGGTGATGGTGATGGGAATCGTACTATTCACGAACGTCCAGGCACAGGAGTTAAAGCTGGATCTATTTCAAGATTGGGATTGGGATGAAGACTGGGATGATTGGGACAGGGAAAGCCGGATATCTCCCAGTTACAGGTACAACAGGGTAGAGGGACTCTTTCTGGGTTTTCGCGTGAATGAGGAATATTGGCGACGACGGTATCCCAATCGGCCATTTCTGTTCGGCTCATTAGGGTATGCCTTTAAGGCCAAGGAATTGGAGTATCAGGTTGGTATCGAAAAGGGATTCTTCGATGAATTCAGGATGGCTCTGGGGGGTGAGTATCATCGAATGGTCGATACGCCGGACCGGTGGATAATTCCAGAATTTGAAAATTCTTTGGCCGCATTTCTTATAAAGGAAGATTTTCATGATTTCTATTTAAGGGAAGGCGGAAGTGCATATCTCCAACAAAATTTTACGAACAATATTACTATTAAGGCTACCTACAATTATGACATGTTTGACTCATTAGAGAAAAATACCAATTGGTCATTATTCGGAGGTAAGAAGAAATTTCGAGAAAATCCGACACTTACCGTCGGAGAAATTCGAAGTGTGGCGGGTTCATTCGTTTACGACACACGAAACAGTGAAACACGGACGACGCGCGGTTGGTATATTCAAGTAGATGGAGAGCGCGCAGGCGATGAGTTTGGGGGTGATTTTGATTTCGATCGATTGGTCATTGATATACGCCGTTATCAACCTCTTGGATTCGGTGAAGGATTCGACATACGCTTTCGCACTGGAACCTCACAAGGCGAGCTGCCATGGCAGAGAAGTTATCATCTGGGCGGGATTAGTACACTGAGAGGATATCCCTTCAAAATGTTACCCTACGGTCGTATGAATCCCGGGGGAAACCGTTTGGTCCTGGCCCAATTGGAGTATCGGATGGGGACACAGGATCTGCCGGATGTATTGGATTGGGGATTATTGGATCAATTCAATCTCATCCTTTTCGTAGATGCAGGTTGGGTTGGTTTTGCAGACTCTGAAGCCGGCTTATTTGAGGGATTCGACGTATTGAAGTGGTCGAAACTCAAGACCGATGTGGGTGTTGCCCTTGCCAGCCGGAGTGGTAAAGTTCGCTTTCAGGTGGCACGAAGGACCGATACCAATTATAAACCTTATACTTTCTCGTTCCGCATCAGTAGACCTTTTTAATGAACCGGATTTGTCAAGGGTTTACCACCATGATAAGTAACCTTTGTTCCTTATTTCACGTAAATAAGATGTATCTTCACGTAATCCGTTAAGGCGGATTACGTGAAGTTATAATTTATTTCTCCGTGCCCTCTGTATTGAATTCCCTACATGACAGCGGGTTCGGAAAGGAGGCAGCGATGAAGAGGTGTATCAGTATAACAATGTCTCTCATTTTTATTTTATCATGCACGTTTGTGCATGGTCAGAGTCGGTATTATGAGAGTGTCACCGAGGAATTTCGAGCGGGTACGGGGCGTCCCCTGGAGGTCATACTGGATGTGGATGCAGGTGAAATCTGGGTGGAAAGAAGTTACGATAGACGGACCGGCTCGATTACCATGAAATTCACTCGAGGAGAATTCCGGGAGAAAATTGATTTTGATGAGAGCAAAAATCGGTTAAGAGTCATGCTTGATAAGAAAAAGTGGCATAATTTGAAGAAATCCGACAGAGATAGAGAAAATAACTGGGCGGAAGTGGTTGTCAAGCTACCCGATGGTGTAGACATCCTCTTCGATTCGCAAATCAAGGCCGGGGAGGTGACCATGGACATGGGAGGACTTCGCCTCCGTGAGTTTTGTCTTAATAATTGGGCCGGTGAAGTGGAAGTTCGTTTTGATGAACCCAATCCAATTACCATGGATTTCTTGGATATCAATGCCAAGGTCGGGGAAGCACGCTTCGTAAATCTGGGAAATGCACGGTTTGAAAAAGCAGATATCAATGGTGGTATCGGCGAGATAGAAGTCGATTTTACAGGGGATATCTTGAAGGAAAGCAGGGCTAAAGTGGATCTGGATATTGGAGAAGCGACCATCATACTCCCCACTGACATGGGTATCAAGCTGAGTATTGGGGGCGGATTTAGTTGGCTTTCTCAGAAAAACATCGATCGCTCTTTTCACAAAAGGGGTGGTTATTATTATTCAGACGATTACGAGGACATGGATGAACGATTTTATATACGTGTGACTCCGGGACTGGGCGAGTTGACGATAGATAGATATTGATATTTCAAATTTGAATTGTCCGGGTTTTTACATATCTTTGATAAAGGAGCAGAGCCATGCAGAAACTGCGATTTACCATTCAGATGGGAGTCATATTATCTCTTTGTCTCGTCGCTGTGGGTTGGTGTGTGCAAGTCGAAAAGGTCGAGGAAAAAACCTTTATGTTAGCATTCGGGGGAACGATCATTGTCCGGGGCAACGAAGGCAGTATCATAATTAAGTCGTGGGATAGGGAGCAAGTCCATCTGAAAATGACAAAACGGGCCTGGGGACGGAATCGAAGAGAGGCCGAGCGGTTACTGGAAGAGATTGAGGTCAGGATACAGGAGACACGGAATCGATTGAATATTAAAGAAATGGAGAGGTACCGTGAGGATAACTTCAATTTCTCTGATCTTTTTGATGGCGAATTCTGGCGGGAAAAAGGCCGGAGAAGCGGTTCCGTAGATTTTGAATTGACCGTTCCCAGGGAGGTCCAACTCAGATTGCGGACCGATGAGGGAGATATTGAACTCTCCGGAACCAAGGGCGAGTTGACCATCGATGTAGACGAAGGGGAGGTAAATGTTGAGGATGTCGTGTCCGACAACGTTCAGATCAATGTGGATGAGGGTGATATTTACTTGTTTAAAGTAGATGATGGTGGTGACGGTCTTTGGAAAATCGATTCGGATGAAGGCGCCATTTTTATCGAGG
>CAZYTI010000791.1:0-3033 GCA_964650065.1 uncultured bacterium | reverse complement strand
GGGATTCTCTTGTATTATATTAAAGAGGTGTGGAGCCCCGAAATACCAAATAAGGCCGATGAGAATAGAAAGTAAAAACCCGGCCATTTTGGTTTGGCCCAGTATGTGGTTGGCACCCCAGCGGTCATTGGATCCCAGATGTCGATTGATGAGTATGATGGCCCCCATGACAAAGGTGAGTAGAACCGTAGAGGTAACCAAAATAATCTGAAGGGCGAACCCCACACCTCCCAGTGCCGCTGCGCTGAGTCTTCCAATGAAAACCGCTTCGATGAGCCACATGACCGGTTGGGACGTAAGATCGAGGGCGGCAGGCAATGAGGTTCTAAGTATTGAGAAAATGGGTGCTTTTTTACTCATAAGGATTATCTATTTGTTACTCTGGATGATTCTGATCTGCCCTCCATACATGGACGATGCGCTGAATAGCCGTGACATTCGACATGATAGCAATGATCCAGATGGCCGTAACAAAGACGTAAAGATGGATGAGTCCCCCAATGCCTAGAAGAAGCAACCGCTCTGCCCTCTGAAGAAGTCCCACCGTGCATTCAAATCCCAATCCCTCGGCCCTGGCCCGAACATAGCTTACCATTAAAGATCCGCCCAAACCGACGGCAATGGCAATCGACGTCAGATACCAACTGTTATCAATAAAGAAAAACGCCATCCCGAAGAAAAAAATGACTTCTCCATACCTGTCCAGGCTCGAGTCGTATAAAGCTCCAAACTTGGTGACCCGTCCCGAAGATCTTGCCAGTTGACCGTCAATAGAATCGCAGAGACCGGAAAGAAGAATGAAGCATGCGCCCAGGCGGATTGATCCTATGGCCACGAAATAAGCGGCGGCACAGCCCATGAGAAAACCAGTTGTTGTAAACGTATTTGGATGAACGTTGAGTTTGGTCAATAGGTCGACGATCGGTTGGAGCGCATTCAGGTAACCGTTTTTCCATCGGTCCGGAATGGGTTCGTGATTGGGTAGTTTAAACATTTTTTCTTGAGTATCCTTGTATAATGAGTATGAATTCTCCCCTGGGTTTTCGGTGGGTGAAATTATCGATCATTTCCGAAATAGACCCACGAAGTATCTCTTCAAATCGTTTCGTCATTTCTCGACACACAGCCATTGTTCGATCGCCCAGATTTTCCAATAAATCTGAAAGGGTGCGGAGCAAACGATGGGGTGCCTCGTAGAGAACGATGGTCCGGGATTCTGTCGACAATAAATTGAGCCGGGTTTTTCTTCCCTTTTTGGGGGGAAGAAAACCTTCGAAAATAAACCGATCGGTAGGGAGTCCCGAAACGATTAGCCCGGATATCACTGCTGTTGCGCCCGGGATTGGAATCACAGTGATGGCGTCCTCAACGGCTCTTTTTACGAGGTAATATGCTGGATCGGAAATACCGGGTGTTCCCGAATCGGAGACGATGGCAATGGATTTACCCATGGACAACTGTCGCAGAAGTATTGGTGATTTCCGGGACTTATTGTGATCGTGATAACTTTGCATTCTGTTGGTGATACCGAAATGTTTTAAAAGAAGACCTGTTCGCCGTGTGTCTTCTGCTGCAATGAGATCAACCTCCTTCAGGATTCGAAGGGCCCGTAAGGAAATGTCCTCTAAATTGCCGATAGGCGTGCTTACTAAATACAGTGATCCTACAGAGTTTGATTTCATTGCAGTACAAATCTCTAATTATTTAACATCATTTATCAGCCTGTTAACTTCCTCAGGGCTTGCTTCATCTTGATCATCCCATCGTCGACTTCTTCTATAGTCAGATCCAGGTGTGGACGAAACCGGAGGGTTTGGGAACCGCAAGTTAAGCAAAGAAGTTGCTCATCGCGGAAAGCCGACCATATTTCACTCTGTTTTTGAGGGTTTTTTGCATCGAAACCCAATAGGACCCCTTTACCCCTTGGATTCTCAATGAGCGTATCAAATTCACGGCAGAGCTCCTGAACGGATTCGAGCATATAGTCCCCGACTTTCCGAGCATTTTCAATGAGATTGTCTTCCTGGATGATCTTCATGAATTGCGTGCATCGGATCATATCCACAGGATTTCCACCCCATGTGGAGTTGATACGGCTCTTGCAGGCATCACTATTACCGAAGACATTGACCTCTGTCATGGAAAATTTTTCATAATTGGCAATGATCCCGCCGACCTGGGACTTTTTGGCAAATGAGATGATATCGGGGCGTGCGGTGTCATCAAAATGTTCGTGTCCCCACATTTTACCCGTCGTCCCAAAACCGGTTTGAACTTCATCATATATAAGAATAATGTCATGTTCATCGGCCAATCGGCGAAGCTGGATGAAGAATTCGACAGGGATATGTCGGTCTCCCCCTTCACACTGTATGGGTTCAATGAGAATGGCAGCGATGTCGTCTGCACTCTCGGTTAGGATTTTTTGGATGCTTGAGACTGCATCCTCGGACTGTTTTTTTACTTCTTCTTCATTGGAGATTTGACCCGATACATCGAACCGTAAAACCGGGGGGTTCAATCGAAACCAATCGAATTTCGGAAAGTACTTGTACTTATTGGGATCATGGGTATGTGTCACGGAGAGCGTATAACCCGATCGTCCGTGGAACGCCCTCTCGAAGTGAAGCACTTTGGTTCCCAGGGGCTGTAGTGCTTCCTGGGGATCACTTTTCAATTTCCCCTTTTTCAAATTCAAACGCACCTTCCAATCAAAGGCAGCCTTTAAAGCGTTTTCTACGGCCAAAGATCCCCCATCGATAAAGAATAAATGGTGCATATAGGGTGGTGTTGCGATTTCTCTAAACGTATTCACGAATTCGGCCATTTCGATAGTCCAGAAATCGGCAATTGACGGCCTATAGATGGCGGCCTTTCCTATCGATTCTACAAAAGATTTATCCCTTAGTCTTGGATGATCAAACCGGATGGGTGCCGTGGAGAAAAATCCACCCATGTCTAAGTATTTGGTCCCAGATATATCGCGAAGATAAGATCCATGGGATTCCCAGATGTCGGGAGCAATACCAGTCC
>CAZYTI010000790.1:0-3037 GCA_964650065.1 uncultured bacterium | reverse complement strand
AGAGGCTGTTGGGTCCAAGGTTACGGTGGTAATTGACTTCTCCGTAATACCGGATGGAATAGGGGGTTCGGAATAAAAGAATTGGATATTGCTGACTTTTGTCTTTCGGTGTGTAAATCTGAGTGAAGAGTTTGACACCGTCCCGCATGGGGATCATGACTTCGGCCTTGTCGTAGTTGGTTTTGATGCTGTAGGATTCCTGGGATAGAAGACCATGAGAAGACATCAAGATGGAGATGAATAGAAGAAATGTCATATGTGTCAGGAGACGTTTTAGAGATTTCATTGTTTACCTCCTTTGATAAACGATTTTCCCCCCCAGTATGGTATACAGAACTTCGGTCTTTAGTATATGTAAGGTTCTAATCGTAAACAGGTCCCTGGACAGAACCACCATGTCAGCCAGCTTTCCGACTTCCAGGGTGCCTTTGATATCTTCCTCGAAAGAGGCGTAGGCAGGTCCATAGGTGTAGTATTTGATTGCCTCTTCCATGGTCAATCTTTGTTCCTGGAAGCGGTTAACCAGTCGATATAAATTCTCCATAGGATTCAGGTTCGAAACGGGCCAATCTGTACCCCAGGCCAGGATGGCTCCGTTGTCCAGGAGGGTTCGCCACATGTCTACTCGTCTCGCTCTTTCTTTTCCGAGTCTTATGGCGCGATATATTTCACTCCCGGTAATGTTGGGCTGCATGGAGGCGACAACGCCGAGTTCTTTAAATCGCTTTGTGTCGGATAAAATATTGACAGTGTTGTGCTCGACCCGATGACGAAGACCTCTCTTGCCGTGCTTTTGTTGAGCCCTTTCGACGCCATTGAGCACCCAGTTCACACCTTTATCTCCGATGGCATGTACACCGATCTGAAAGCCATTGATATGAGCTTTTTCCACCAATGCATAAAATTCTTCTTCGCCCAACTGGGCAAGGCCGCTGTTGCCCGGTTCTTCGGTGAAATCCTCGAACATCAGGGCTGATCGTACTCCGATAGTGCCATCTATGAATACTTTTAAATGTCCCACACGGACCATATCATCCCCCTGCCCCCTCTTGAATCCTTTTTCTATGTATCGATCTATGTTGTGGATGGGGAGCCATGCATAGACTCGCAGGGTCAATAGCCCTTCCTCGTGGCGTCGTTTAAATATTTCGATCTCCCTTATACTGGAGGCCGTATGTATTCCTGTGATTCCTCGCTCTGCGGCATGCTCTAGAGCGCTATCAATATCTTGTTCGGGTGCATATTCTCCTGGCACCCTCAGGAGATTCTGAGCAGCCTCTTTGAGTATGCCGTTGGGTTCTCCTGTAAGGGTGTCTTTAACGATTTCTCCACCAGGAGGGGCTTCCGTATCTTTCGAAATTCCCGAATGCTTCAGAGCCATGCTATTGATCCATACGGCATGCCCTCCTCCTCGCCGTATGACGACCGGATTGTTGGGAGCGACCTCATCGAGGATGTCTTTTGTGGGCCACCCCAGACCAGGGAAGAGGGACGTATTTGGAAAGGAGCCGATTCCCCGAACGGGTGTCCCCTCGGGAACTTCACTGATTTTTGCGGCAATCATTTCCTGAATTTCTCTTATGGAGCGTGCATTTGTGAGCCTCAGCATGGACAAGGACCGACCCCCCGAGGCGAAATGGCAGTGGGCATCGATAAAACCGGGGATGACCAATTTCCCCTGGACATCCAGGACTAAAGTCGAAGGGCCAATCCATTTTTTAATCTCTTCATTTGGTCCAAGGGTAATGATTTTACCTGATTTGACCGCAACGGCTTGAACCCAGGGATTTTGATCGGAGACGGTGAAGACTTTCCCATTCAGCAGGACGAACTCAGCGGTTTCCTGTCCGGCAAAGCATAAAGAGAAATGAGCAAGTACAATAATTATTATCAATAAGGAGGTTAGCTTTTTCATTATGGTTGGTTCCTTAAAGGATTCGGAAAAATTCAATCAGAATCACAATCCCAGGAAAACAATTCCCAAACCACTGAGGCAGATCATGAAACCGGCCAGGGCGTGGGAGTATCTTTCAAGTCGTCCGACATGTACAAGATTCACGCCGAAAGACGTGAGCAGGACGATAGATATCATTGTCAGAATGGTAACCAATGCAAAGAGTCCGGTGACAAAAATGACGCCCCACAGGTTACTCATAGCCGCAGGATACATGAGTAGAGGGATGAGGGGTTCGCACGGACCGAACACAAAAATAGTGAAGAGTATCCAGGGGGTTATATTTTTCTTTTTCTCTTCGTGGGTGTGGACATGATTTTGTTCATGGGTATGGTCATGGATATGCTTGTTGCCATCTCCATGGATATGCCAATGGGCATGGGGCCTGTTTTGTATTGCCCGTACGAGTCCCCAGATGAAATAGATAAAACCAAAGCCAATAAAGAGCCAGGCAGCGATGTCGCCTCGAAAGGCTTCTACGGATTCTAATTTGGTGACGGTGATACCGAAAGCGACACCTATGCTGCCGATTAAGATGGAACTGCCCACGTGGCCCAATCCACATAAAAAGGTGACCCAAGACGTCTTGAGTAGAGACCATTTCCTCGCACGGGCCATCATAATAAACGGGAGGTAATGGTCGGGTCCCAGGAGGGTGTGAATGAAACCCAGGGAGGCCGCTGTGGCGCCAAGAATGATTATTTCTCGGGACATTTATTTTTCTCCTCTGATGGAACACGGATTAAACGGATTTGACGGATTAAAACGGATAAATCAAATAAAAAAATCTAATTGAAAATCCGTGAAAATCTGTTCGATCCGTTCAATCCGTGTTCTATTTATTTTGTCACGATTTCCAATGATTGTACTGGTTCAATGCGACTCGTGAGAATTCCGTTGAAGAGCAGCTTGAAAGTTCCGAATGTTTGGGATCGGCACTGGACACCGAATCCATACAGGATGATCCTTCCTTTTTCCACAGGAATTTCGGCTAAAACCGTGTTGCCCACAATTTTTTCGGGACCGATCAGCCAGCCGCTTAGCAGGGGGTTTTGATCGGTGAAAAAATTGTGGGCAACACGG
>CAZYTI010000789.1:0-3040 GCA_964650065.1 uncultured bacterium | reverse complement strand
GGCATCATTCTCCCGATCTGACGAAAGAATCATGACGACAACCTGTACTTCATAGGGAAATTCCTTCTGGTCCGGAAAAAGGGGACGTATGGGCCTGTCGATCAGTCTCGCGCTGAGCACTTCTTTTTCTTGAGGACGTCCCTCCCGTTTAAAAAAACCACCCGGTATTTTCCCTACGGCATAGGTCTTTTCGCGATATTCCACTGAGAGGGGAAAGAACCCTCTGTTGTCGACGGGCTTTCTCGTTGCCACTGCTGTGGCTAAAATCACAGTTTCACCGTATTGTACGAGGGCCGATCCATCGGCCTGTTTGGCAATCTTGCCACATTCGATGGAAAGGTTTTTTCCACCCAATTCTAATTCTTTTTTAATAAACATAAATTCTCCTTGAAAATCCGATATCAATGTATCGGAAAATGATTAACTATCTTCTAATATTCAGTTCTTTGATCAACTCTCGATACTGCTTTAGATCTTTTCGGATCACAAAATCCAGTAAACGCCTTCTTTGTCCTACCAGTTTCAATAATCCCCTACGGGAATGGTGATCTTTCTTATGGATTTTGAAATGTTCGGTAAGCTCATTGATCCGCTCTGTAAGCATGGCAATCTGAACTGCGGTGTTTCCGGTATCCTTGTCATTTTTACCGTATTTTTTAATGAGTTCCATTTTTTTCTCTGAGGACAGCCCCATTTTTACCTCCTGATATATTTCGACAACAATTCCAAAGATTTTTTTTGATCTAATTCAATTTGACTGACCAATGCATCGGTCGAATCAAACTGCCTCTCATTACGAAGACGCTCTACAAACTCAATTTTTATTTTTTTCCCATAGAGGTCACCGGAAAAATCGTGAATGTGTACTTCGATACTCCTTTTTGTACCCATGACAGTCGGTTTAAAACCAAGATTGGCCATTCCAGTCATTTGTTGATCATCAATTTCAACAATGACAGCATAGACCCCGTCACCCGGTACGAGTTTTTTTTCTCCAAGCACATCGATATTGGCGGTTGGGAATCCGATTTTACCTCCCAGTCCATTTCCCTTTTTCACAATCCCGTGGAGATGGTAGTTCCATCCCAACAATCGGTTGGCTTGATGTACTTTGCCTTCTTTTAACAGATTTCGGATCCTTGTGCTGCTGATTTCCTCCTCGCCGCGTTTTACCGGTGCAATCACTTCCATTGCATAACCCAGACGACTTCCCATTTCCTGAAATAATTTTTCCCTTCCTCTTCTTCCCCGTCCAAACGCATGGTTGAAACCAATAATGAACTTAAGAACCCCGACACGTTTAACCACTTGCTCTTCCAAAAAAATCTCCGGCTCAGTATTCGCCAATTCCAAAGTGAACGGTAAAATGACCATTGCATCCAGACCGGTGTTTTTAAGTATCTCGATCTTTTCGTCAATGGGTGTCAGAAGTTCGATTGGCCTTCTGCTCGATTGAACCACCGACTGGGGATGGGGATAGAACGTGATTAACACACTCCTGCCGTCAAGCTCTTGCGCTTCTGAAACAAGATTTTTGATGATTTCTCGATGGCCCAGATGAATCCCGTCAAATGTACCCAGCGTAACAAAAGAATTCCTGTAGTAGGGTACGTTATTAATTTTTCGATAAACTTCCATTTTGAATCGTCAACAAGTCTCGCAACATGGTTAATCCAAATGCCTTATCCGCCTCGTAGGGTCCCACCCGTAATCGTCGAAGATTTTTCAAATACCCTCCTGAACCTAATTTTTCTCCGATGTCTCGGGCCAATGCGCGTATATATGTTCCTTTCGAACACCTGATCCTGACCTGTATATAGGGTCGTTTATAGGACAAAAGATCTATTTCGTATATTTCCACTCTTCTGGGATCTCTTTGGACAATGACGCCTTTCCGAGCCAGCTGGTATAGTCTCTTACCATTTTTTTTTATCGCCGAATACATCGGCGGAATCTGATCAATAACACCCTTAAATTGAGCTAAAACCGATTTAATTTCATCCTCAGGAAAAGGATTCACTGTAGATCGATTGATAACCTTCCCTTCACTGTCGTCTGTATCCGTCGTGGTCCCTAATTCGATAGTCCCCTCGTACACTTTCTCAAACAGCATCAGCGTGGAGACGCGTTTGGTGGCCAACCCTGTACAAACTAATAGAACACCCGTGGCCATGGGATCCAGGGTCCCCGCATGTCCGACTTTCCGACAACCGGTCCATCGGCGGATTCGTTCTACGACACCGAATGAGGTCAATCTCAACGGTTTATCTATATTTAGTATCTCTCCTGCTTCGAAATCGAAGTGGGTAACAGTCATTCTTTCCATCGTCATTCAAAATATTTTTCAAGAGCACCTAAAATTTTATCCTTAACTTGATGGGCAGAACCTTCCAGTGTACAGCCGGCAGCTCTCGTATGTCCTCCCCCACCAAATTTTTTCGCAATTTCATTTACATCGACATAATTCTTTGAACGCAAGCTCACCCGAAATACATTCGTTTTTTTCTCAATCATCAAGAATTCAACCTCTGTGTTATCTATAGCGAGGAGGTAATCGACGAAGCCTTCGGTATCAATTTTTCCCCATTCTGAAATCATACCGTTGGACAGATGGATGCATGAAACAACGCTATTGAAATGAAATTCCAGTGTTGAAAGCGCAGCAGTCAGTGCAAAAATGGTTTCATGGGACATGCGGCAGTAAAGCTTCCCAGCGATATAATCGGAGGATGCCCCCTTTTTTACCATCTCTGCACAAATCGCGAGAGAGCGGGCCGTTGTGTTGGGGAATAAAAAACGTCCGGTGTCACATAATATACCCGTATAAATAAATGTCGCAATATCAGGGGTAATGGGAACTTTCAAATAGGATATGAGATCATACACAATTTCGACTGTACTGCTCTCTTTGGAACGAATAAAATTGAGACTGCCAAAATTCTCGTTACTCAAGTGATGATCAATATTAATGATACGAGTGTTTTTATCTATAATCTCCCGAACACTGCCAGTACGTTCTAAATTGGAAGAATCGAGAATA
>CAZYTI010000788.1:0-3044 GCA_964650065.1 uncultured bacterium | reverse complement strand
CATCACAGAAGGGTTCATCCATAAACTTCACCAGTTCCATCTCCGATGTCACATCTTTGGATGAATATTCGACCACAGAATGGTGAGTGTGATAGTGGTCCGAAACGATCTGTGCATAACGGGATTCATCAAACGATTCGCTGCGACATCGATAGGAAAATGTTCGAATGGACGCATCGGGCCCCTGACTGCTGAGGGCAACAATTGTACTGGAATCCATGCCCCCGCTTAAAAATATACCGGGCCTCCTGTCAGACTCCAGACGAATTTTCACTGCTTCCCGCAGCATCTCCAGCAACTTCTGTCGAATATCATCTTCATGGTCCCTCGAAGGCGAAGCGAAAGATAGTTGCCAGAACCGTTTCTCATTCGTCATTGCCCCGGAACGGGTGATTCGCAAATGACCGGGTTGAACTTTGTGAATATCCTTAAAAAAAGTTTCAAAAGACGGATTATAACAGTAGAGGAGAAACTGCTGAATCGCATGAAAATTCAATGCCTTTTCCACCTCCGGATGGCCAAGAATGTGGAAAGGGGAAGAGCTAAAAACAATTTTATGCTCATCCTCAGAAAAAAATAGAGGTTCGATCCCGATCCGATCACGCCCCAGGATCACGACCCTATCTTTGGCATGATAAAGGGCAAAAGCAAACTTGCCCCGCATCCTTTCAACAAAACTTTCCCCAAACTTTCTATATAGCAGGGAAACCAGGTGGGCTGGACCCATGGATTCTCCGACCGTCCCTACCCATTTCAACAGCTCATCCCTGTTGTACAGGGTGCCTTGAAAAACAACACACGGATTTCCCTGCCCGTCTCCATAGAGGTCACACTCATGGGCATATAACGCATGGCCGGCAAAACCGAGATGACGATGCATATAATGTTGAAAATCATCCTCAGACACATGTCCGGACCTGGCCATGCTCGTCAATACGGCCGATTCAGCCTTGCGATTCGTATTTTTGTATATGATACCCCAAATCATATCATCTGTCGACCTTTCATCCCCATCACTTCTTAGGGAAATCCCATGATCTTGTATAATTTAAAATCAGCATTGGCATACACCATGTCCAAATAACTGGGATACTCATCCACAAAGAGACTAAAAAACGCGGGATCGTCATGTGACCCAACAAGATAAGTCGCCCCGATTTGGTGTAAATAATCCCACAGTTCTGAAGGCTCTTGCGGTATATGATAACACGAAGCCCTTCTCCCCGTATAGAGGGTCAGAATTCTAGGATATCGATAAACAAATACATCTTCCGTCGTCGTATTTTCTCTGATGTTATCAAAAATTCTCTGGCTTTCCCTATTGCTGCTTCCACCGGAGATATGGTAAAAATCCATACTGATGTATTTACTCAAATACGTGAAAACCATTACAACGCCCAATACCACCAGCAGAATCGATTTTATCTTGAGGTTCCGGCGAATGCTCATCAAATGACTCAGATGATCGACACCTAAAAATGCATAATAGATGATGAGTGGTATCACAGGAATGAGAAACCTCGCACCCTGCGGTGTGGGCCAAAGTACGACCACCACCAAATAGAAGGGGACGAAGATTTCTAAAATGGTCATCTTTTTCATGGCGGATCCAAATCCCATGACCGCAAATCCTGATATCAGCACAAACAGAATGCCACGAATGATACCTAAGGCAGGAATGCCATTATCCCACATGAGCATAAATGCGTGGATATAGATGGTGAGGTTCTCAACGAGGTATTTTGGGTGCCTGGTGAATTGATCGAGATAGGAGCTATCGGCGTGAAATATCAAATTTTGCAATCCCAGAAAGCCGAAATAGAACACCCACATCACCAAGGCAAACACCGTCGGATTACGGTTTCTGATAATATCATAGACGAGGATGCATGGAAGCAGGACGATGCCGATGCTCCGGGTCCCATAGGCGAGTGATAAGACCAGTCCCACCAAAATGCCATACCCCACCTGTTTTTGTCTCGATTGCAGATCGCGATAAACGTGAGGAGCAAAGAGGAGGGTGAAATAAGCGAAAAACAGGAACGGGAAATCTGAAGCCACATCGTCTTTAAACGTCCAGAAGAAAGGATTCAGCCCTATGATGAGAATCGTGGCGATCTGATAACCATAGGGTATTTTATTCTTAACGATGAAGAACATAATCAACAGGGAAGTTAAAAAAAACAAAATACACACGATTTTCATGACTGTCAAGTTGAGGCCATACCCCTTATAAACAGGAGCCAACAAAAGCGGAAAAACCGGAGGATATGTTTCCGGTGCGAGTTGAGGATAATTGGGATTATAGATATATCCTGTATCGCCATACTCCCTGCCTTCCACGATGTTTTTCGCATGCAGGATATACATGCTAAAATCTCCACCGGGGCTGTTTCCTTCCCGAATCGTTGTGGTATAAAACCAACCGATGAGAAAGAGCAGGAAAATGGCTATGAAAATTTTTAGTTTATTATTCATGTCGACCGAGACCTGTATGAGTTGCTTATGACGCCCCCATATCGGTTAAATATTGTCTGATGGATGTAAAATGAAATGCGTTCAGCACACGATCCAATTTCTTTTCCGTCCTGGTCAGGTTGTAATATTGAACAAATCGATTTCTGAAGCCGGAGGACACCCTGGGTTGTTCCGGATCCAATTCCCATGGATGCAAGTAGAGCAGAACCGACTGTTTTTCTTTCCGGTTAATCCTGTGAATAGCGAACTTGATAAATCCATAGGGAAGGATTCTAAAATAGAACCCCCCACAGAAAGGAATCCGAATCCCCAGGAAAGTGATCACCGAAGGAGGCACTTCCCAGATGTGTCTATCCGGTTCGACTTCAATTTTATGAAAAAACCGTGGATTGGAATGACTCCCATACAAAAATGTTTTGAAAGGATATTTGCTGGAATCGTACAGGATGCCGTTCTCGTGCAGTATCCGCCATACCCATGGGGTCTCCTCATTGATCGACCATGAGGGGGCTCGATATCCAATGATTTTTTCGTTAATAATCTCCTCGATGATATTTTTTGATCGT
>CAZYTI010000787.1:0-3045 GCA_964650065.1 uncultured bacterium | reverse complement strand
TTCCCGGCGTTCTTCCGGACTCAGCTCGGGATTCTCCGCCAGCTCTTCCACGAAGAGATCCGTTGAATATTGTCGGGAGATACAAGACACAGAATTTTTTAGCCATTGCAGCAAGTCCGGAGGGTGCCGGGAATGTGATCCCACTATCACCGGGCCTGTGGGCCGATGAAAACACGGTCGTTTTCGTAGAAGCGATACCTTCGACCTGGTATGCTTTTTTAAACTGGTCAGGAGATCTCACCGGTGTCAATAATCCGGATTCACTCCTCCTCGAAAGTCCCAAAGTTGTGACTGCCCATTTTGGCAATTATCCTCCTGTCGTCCATGTTCCTGATACGACCTTTGCCGAGGATGATACATTGATCATCGATTTTGGTCAAATCCTTCAATGGATTGAGGATGGAAACAATCCGGATTCAACCCTGTCTGTCTTCATGAATGGCGGTAACCAACTTGAGGTGAAAAAGGATACATTAAAAAATCAATTCATCATTTTTAACAAACAAATGCACTGGAACGGTATCGATACCCTTTCTGTCACCGTGTCGGATCCTTTGAATGCATCCGATCATGATGATATGGCAGTAGCGGTCTCTCCCGTGCCGGATCCTCCGGGTCCTTTTTCGTTAACCGACCCAGCGGATGGATTGTCCATCGCAGAATGGCCTGATGCCGTGGATTTTTCCTGGGATCCGGCGATAGATCCCGATGAGGGGGATGTGGTCCGTTATCTATTTGAATTCGATTCTACTGCTCAATTCAGCAGCGGCCGGCTGATCCGAGTGGAAGATTTGGAAATCACTTCCTACACTTTCCCGTGGCCCGATTCGTACGGTGATGGATCCTATTACTGGCGTGTGCAAGCCATGGATATGTCGGGCCACACAACAGGATCGGATCAAGCTTTCGTATTGGAATTGGAAACAGGGAATATTGGAGGTATTCCCAGAGGTATTCCCACAACTTATGTTCTTGCGCAAAACTTTCCCAATCCATTTAACCATGATACGACCATCCGGTTCGGACTCCCTGATTTGAGTCACGTGTCATTAATCATTTATGACAGCCAGGGGCGGCGGGTGAAAATCATATCGGAAGGTGAGTGGAAAAAGGGATATCATTCGCTGTTGTGGGATGGCAGGGATGAGCGGGGGACACAAGTCTCATCGGGATTGTATTTTATCCTGTTTCAGGGAGATACATTTCAATTTGTGAAGAAGGCGATTTTATTAAGATGAATTCGAGCAACTCACATTGGCGAAGCACGCTAATTTTTAATAGCATTGTCATGCTGTTTTCCTGCCTGGGGACTACTTTGGGACAGGACCTTCGGGGAGATGGAAAATCCGCACTCATGTTGCGGGAAGCGCGGCGTTTCGAAAAGATCATGCATGCCAATGCGCAACAGACCGATAATCAAGCAAACTATGATGTCCGTTATTATGATATTCGGCTGGATATCTATCCAAAGATCAGTGAAATTGTGGGTTGTGTCGAGATCCATGCAGATGTCCAGGGGGATTCCATCGATAGACTGGAAGTGAATCTCATGGATGATATGAACGTGGACCGAGTCACTGTATTCAATGAATTAACAGAATTCGACCATGCGAATCATCTTGTTATGGTCTTACTGAATCGTATGTATGCGCCGGGAGAAAGGATCCGGGTCAGGATCGATTATCATGGGAATCCCTCGCAAACGGGTTTTGGCGCTTTTGGATTCGATCGATACAATGCACAACCCATGATCTGGAGTCTAAGTGAACCCTTTGGGGCACGTAACTGGTGGCCGTGTAAGGATATCCCTTCGGATAAGGCCGATTCGGTCGATATTCGAATCACCGTACCGGCCAATTTGATTGTGGCGTCCAATGGATTGTTACGATCGGTGACGGATGTTGGCAGTGAAAAATCCTATTGGTGGCACGAAAAATATCCCATCGTGACTTACCTGGTATCTGTTGCGATTCATCCTTATGCCACATTTTCAGATTCCGTCGAAGTGGTCCAGGGCTCTCAAATGCCCATCGATTATTACGTTTTTCCCTCCCGCTTGGAGCAAGCGCAAGCCGAATATGCGAAAACCAAGCAGATGATCGAGGTTTTCTCGGAGTTGTTCGGTCCCTATCCGTTTCATGAAGAGAAATACGGACATGCCCACTTTTTAGGGGGGGCTTATATGGAACACCAGACGATTTCGAGTATGCGGGCGAGTGTCGGTGAATATACGGTGGCTCATGAGCTGGCCCATCAGTGGTGGGGTAACCTTGTGACATGCAGAGATTTTGGGCACATATGGCTGAACGAAGGATTTGCTACCTACGCAGAAGCGCTATGGGCGGAATATGCCTATGGAGAAGAGGCGTATTGGACCAAAATCAACAGTAAAAAGTACATGGGGGAAGGGATGATATTTGTAACCCGGATGAATATATGGTCGATCTTTAATGGTAACCTGAGTTACAACAAAGCTTCATGGGTCTTGCACATGCTACGGCATGTCGTCGGGGATTCAACATTTTTTCTAATTCTCCGTGGCTTTGGTTCGGTTCCCCCATTTTCGTATGGGACGGCCACGACCGTGGATTTCAATCAGATCTGTGAAGATTTCTCTGGAAAGGAATTGGACGATTTTTTCCATCAATGGATCTATAATCCGTATTATCCCAAGTATCGTTTTCAGTATCAAGTCAGAGACAGTAGTGGCTTTTTCATCACAGATGTAAACATCGATCAGATTCAAACAAGCACCATCCTTTTTCATATGCCCATCGATCTTTTTTTTGAATTCGTTACAGGAGATACAATAATTGTTGTCGACAACGATAAGGCCGTTCAAACCTATCGTTTTACCTTTCCTTACTACCCGAATCGCATTCAGCTCGATCCGGAGGGTTGGATATTAAAGGAAGTCTTTGATGAAATCTCTGTGTATATGACCGGCTCGCACATTGATTCGGCAGGAATGGTTCTGATGGGGAGCCATCCAAACCCATTCAATTGGACAACAGTGATCAGCTATCGTCTGTCAGCTATCAGCTC
>CAZYTI010000786.1:0-3053 GCA_964650065.1 uncultured bacterium | reverse complement strand
AATAACTTCAGTATTCTATCCCAAGCGATACATGAATTGTTTGAACTGTTCCGTACTACCAAAGGCATTCTTAAGTGGTTGGACCACCAGGACCAACTGACGGGCAATGGATTCAAGTGTATTCATAATTAAGATGGATAAATTTTATCTGAATAGTTTTCGTTAATTTCTTTGTGCTTAGATGGATCAATCATATTCACAAGAATATATTTACAGACCTCACACAGCCCCTTGATTGATCCATCGTGATACTGGGTTCGCATCAAGCATTGCCCTGTCGAATGATAGACATGGCCATGATACTGGTTGCCATTAGAATAAAGCGCCACAATTTGCTTTTTTCTGCTGGAACAACTTGGTACTAATTCACCAAGGATTCGTGATTCCTGCACAGGATTTTTATCAATAATTTCTTTCAGCGCATTGCCGGCCGAACTATCCTTTTTTGCATTAAATGCAAATGAACTGGTATAGAAATATTCTAATACTTTATGAGAAATCAATTCGGCATAACGATACCCTGCGAAAGACACACCTTCCGGAACCGCTTTAGGCTTATAGACAATAATCTCTTCCCAATCTTCCATAGTATTAAAATAAACATGTAAAACAGCAGTCGATGGCGCTGGCTCAATCTCAATTTGATCCGCTGAAGCATTAACTGCCTTAACCACCATTTCATCAGACCGGGTTGGAATTAGTGTATAAATTGTTGTCGGTGTAATTGATGCTGGCCGTGTATTTGTGTAGCCATGGATAGGTTCAATCCGTTTATAATTGCCATTAATGTAAAGCGTACGCGACCGCCGTTTACGCAGATAGACGGGATCATCCACCGCAAATTGTGCTGCCTGCCCGGTTCGCAGAGTAAGTGTAAACCGGTTGCCTGATGCTGCAGGAACCGCTGTTAACACACCACATTTTTCGATACGATGATAGCGCCATTTAATCTTTGCTCCGTGCAGTCGAACATTGGTTGAAGAGCCAGACTCGAGAATTAACAAATCCTGACGGGCTTGCACATTGCCGCTCCAGTCCATCTCTTCAGGACCGAGCTTGTTGGGGTCAGCGTCATAAACAGTATATTGCCAATCGTCGACATCATCATGATCGATAAATTTACCATTATAACTATCATTGGATGGAGTTTCTCCATATTCATCTTCCAGACCAAAGGAATGGCAGATCTCGTGGGTTAATGTTGCTTTCTGGCTGTTGTTGAGCGAAGTGACTGTGTTCTCCACAAGTATCGTTGTTTTCGCTCCGTTTTCCTGAATACGAATTCCATTCTCCGTGTCATTGAGGTCTAAAAATGAATATCCCCACCCATTATTTGCCCGGCCTTGATTTGCAGCAGTCAGAACAACCATATTATCAAAATCCTTGGGCATCATTTCGATGGCAGACCCAGCAGGATCTGTCTGGCCGGTATTTTGGCGTGTTGTTAAAAAATGATTACCTATCAAATTACCGCTATCATCTTTCAACGCTGCCAAAAATGTGTTAAGTCTTTCCCGGGTCATGCGTTTGGGATTCCATCGAATTCCATTATAGCTCGTCCCATCTTTTATGGCATCATAATTATTGATAAAAATGCCCAGAGACGTGTCCAGTTCTTCAGGTAATTTTCGCTCTGCTTTTTTACGCCAACTATTGATCTTACTCTCAGGTATTGCATCCACCTGAGGATCAGAGAGTGATGTAATCGCTTTCCACTCGCTGCGAATTTGCGCGGTAGTCATTGGACTGGAGCCGTTATAAGTATTGCTGGTAAGGCTGTGTCGATAAACCGGTAAACCTACATAGTAATACAAATTTCTGACAGACCAACTTGATGTTGTCATATTTTCAGGCTTTTTAGTATAAAGTCCCCAGCCATAGCGGTTTGAATTCTGTGTATAAGGATAGAGCGCCTTTTTGGTTGTGGCTCCAGCTTGTCGGGACGGCAAAAATACTTTCCAGAAATTAATGGACCCGGATAAATACTTGAAGGGCGCGGTCACATGTCCTGTCATTAACTTCTGTACATAATTATCAACAATGCGATCAAATTTGGCCTGATCAGCCGCCAAAAATCCATCGGGAATAAATAAAATATTGGGGACTTCACCAATCTTTGAAAAACCAGGACAATTCCCCGCTGTCACGAGGCTCGCCCGGATAGATGATGTGGCTGACAATTCTGTAGTAACCCGAACCGTGCCGGTTGCCGTGACATTAATACCCAAAGTTGTATTACTGAGAACGGCCTGGATATCAAAATTTCCCGCAGCTGTTGGATTGATTTGTCCACTTTGGCCGTTTATTAACGCCGGGCTGGATGGACAGCTCCAGACAACATCCAAGGGCTGGTTTATTAAAGGCGGCCTGGATGGACAATTCGGACGGATGCTCGGATGGTGGGTTATATTCACGTTCTCAGTCGAATTCCCGGACTCACTAATTTGACATCCAAGTTCTGAGATAATTCCATCGGTGTAGCGCACAAAAATGGAAGCGCGGAAATCTCCGATCCCCACATACGCCGTGAGCGGAGACGGGGTTAACCAGGCTTCGGCAAGACCCGCATGAATATGTATACGGATGGCAGCCTCACGTTTGTTTGCATTGCGTTTGGCAGGTTCATCATTATTATCAATACCCTCGACAATAAACAAAAAATTGTAAATTTCAGAGGATGGCGCGGCTGCATTGATTTGCAGCACCTTGGTGGATTTATTGAAGGTAAAACCGGGGCCGGTAAATGTCGTGCCCGTAAAAGAACCATCTGGGGAAGCACCACCGGCAAGTATTTTATAAGTGAAAACTGCATTGGTGTTATTTGTCTCATAGGTTCTAATAGCCGTCCCACCAACACGAATGAAATCAGACATGTCAATAGATTGTCCCCGTAGCAAGTGGAGATCATGCGGGCACTTGAAATTTATATTAGGAAGTGCCATACGTTAAAAACTCCTTAAGCTTTTTTAGATAGAATATATAACGGAATGAAGTTTATAAGTCAAGGAAAAATATCAATTATGGTATTAGATTTTGAGATAGTTAGCAACAGA
>CAZYTI010000785.1:0-3060 GCA_964650065.1 uncultured bacterium | reverse complement strand
TCGAACATGGCCAATAAAGATTTTTTTGAAAATCGCCATTGACCACCGATTTTTTTTGCCGGTACGCTGCCGTCTTTTACCAGTGAATAAATGGTTTTTTCAGAAGTCCGAAGGAACTCGGCCGTATCTTTAATATCGAACACTTCATAATCCATTGTGCATTCCTGCATGCCCCTCTGAGACCGATACAGTGATAACGCTTTCTTGACTTTGCAAAATAAAATGTCGAGATCAAAGGGTTTCGTGAGATAATCAAAGGCCCCCAACTGAAGGCCCCTGAGAATATCCTCTTTATCCACATACTGACCTGAGAGTACGATGTATGGAATATGGGACAGTTCCGGACAACTCCTGGAAAGGATCTGCAAAAAATCATACCCGCTCAAACCGGGGAGACCCATGTCCACAATGATCAACTCGGGGTTGAAGGATTGGACGGCCGAATTCGCATGAACGAGTCCCATCACTTCTAATGCTTCATTTGCGTTGGAACAGGCTTGAACCAAATATCCTTTTTTTATAAGTGACATAGATATGAGTTTCAAGAGGGATGAGTCATCTTCTATGATAAGAATTTTCCCGCCCGTTTTATCGTCTGTTACAACCATTTCATTCTCATTGTTTCAATTTCGTCAGTCGGCTTATCAATCTATTCCAAGTTGTACCCTTCCAGTTTTATTATCGACATGTTGTTAATAATCTTTAACTTTATCGGTTCATCACGGATTATTATGGGTCATTAAGAACAGGCTGTTGCATAAATGAACAGGTTGTCATTTCGATCCCCCGACTCGCCGGGGGGGAGAAATCTTAAAAACGTTCGGTTTGAAGATTTCTCGGTCTTCCCGAGTTCAAAGGAAACCGTATTATTTCTCTTGCGGGACTTCTTCGAAATGACAATAGTCTGATTCTGCAACACCCTCTCAAGGGGAACAAAAATACTTTTCCTTTTTTGTTTAAGCACCGAAATGCCATAATCAGGGCTTTTTATTTAAGGCTCTTCACGGATTTGAGTGGGTCGTTCTCAGATTGATAATCCTACCGCTGTCAGGGACAGCTCCTATCCATGGGTGTTTTTTATTCTGGAGTCGAATGTATCGGTCTGTTTAAGAGTTAAAAACAACCTCACGGTTAGAGGCGGTCCCTGACCGCCGCTCTGGGCTGCGTACTTATTGGTTTTTAGATTAGTCTCATTTAAAACATAAGGAATACCATTTAATCAGGTATTCCTTTTTTGTTATATGCGCCGGTTGAAACGACAGGATGGAATATAATAAAAAGTAGAAGGAATACTAATTGCCGGAACACGGCAAAATATTCCGATTTTAATAACATGATTGCGACAAATAGGGGATCCCTTAGTATTTGATTATTATACATTAAACGACAATGATAGAACGAAGGCATACATATTGTATTATCCAAAACAAGGGATAATGAAAAAAGGATGGATGGTTTATCATGAAGAGAGGATATCTGCTAACAAGGATCAATATAATTTTTATTATGTGTTTCCTATTCACCAGCACCACCATCTCTGCGCAAACAGTTGTCACCGGAGATATTACCATTGCCTGGGATGATAATTCAGATAATGAAATTGGATTCTGTGTTGAATATCGATTAAATTCGAATGGGATCTGGAATTCTCTCGATTCAGTAGATGCCAATATCACCGAATACGGACCCTTTTCTTATGCTCAGGATGACACTTTTCATATCCGTGTTTACGCTTATAACGGCAGTGGAAATTCTGAATATACAAATATCCTATCCATCATTTTCGATTATGCTGTGCCGGATCCTCCGGTGATCAGTCGCATTGAAAAATATTTGGGATCTCAAATTCAACTCGTGTGGTCAGAGATTAGCGGTGTAGCTGGTTATAATGTTTACCGGGACAATGAGGCATTCTTTACTCCGGATAAAGCGGACGGCAGTAATCGAATAGCGGAGAATGTGGTCGATCTCGATCCTGGCACGGAAGGTGTCCAATGGATCGACAGCGATCAAGCATTAGGAAATCCTGATGATAACTATTTCTATGTCATATCTTCAAAAACGCATAATAGTGAGAGTGATTTTTCAAATCCTGTTGGTAAAATCGATTTTAGTTTGATTACCACCTCATCGACCAACTTCAATGAAATCACACTTCCTCTAAGTGTATCCGGGATCACCAATGCTCAAGAACTCATGTCAGCGATTCCTAACTGTAACTCGGTTGCTCGTTGGAATCCTTCTCTACAGTGCTATGAGCAATACATCCCGGGAATTCCTCCGACAAATTTTTCTGTTGACATGGGATACCCTTATTATGTCAATGTCACGGAAAATAGTATTTTGACGCTCACGGGCGAGGTCACCAATCCTTATTTCGATCTCATTACGACAGCGACTACCAACTTCAATGAAGTCATGCTCACCCTAAATAAAACCCACATTACCAAGGCATCCCAACTGATGGGTGATATACCCAATTGCAACAGTGTTGCCTTTTGGAATGCTTCGATTCAGGCTTATGAACAATATATTCCCGGCATTCCTCCCACCGATTTTGATGTGAGGGTCGGTTATCCATACTACGTGAATGTCACGGCCGATGTCACCTGGCCGGAAGGGGGAGCAGCAAAGCCGAAAATCGGACAACCCGAGATATCCCTGAATGAACAGGGGAGTCGGGCTCCCCACATCGTTTGGGGTAAGCTAAACACTGAAGGCATTAGTCAGGATAACAGGAATACACATTTTAACGCGTTTATCACTTCGCGACCGAATGAGAAGTTGACCGAGAATTCGCCGGGATGTATGCTCGGAGACGGATACTGGATCGTTCAATGCGGTAGTTTTCAATCGTCATGGAAAGCGGGAGAGGTCCTCACGGTGGTATTTGATGAGAAAGAGAGTGGGTACAATGTAGTGAGAGAAATTGAACTCACTTATGATTCTGCCGATGAGGCGGAGGAGCTATATTTTGAAAGTGTCCAAAATCTACCCACACGTTATGGACTCGCTCAGAATTATCCGAATCCCTTCAATCCCAGCACGACAATACCTTAT